>JBEKSO010000553.1:0-3117 GCA_049516935.1 Thermoguttaceae bacterium | reverse complement strand
CCAGTGCACGGCGCATTTCCGCGCCGGCCCCCTGGGCTATAACCAGGGGGATGACGCCGAAGATGAATGCGAACGAGGTCATCAGAATCGGGCGCAACCGCAAACGGCTGGCTATCAGAGTTGCTTCGCGGCGCGATTTACCTTGTGCGTGTTGCTGCTTGGCGAATTCGACCACGAGAATCGCGTTTTTGCTGGCTAGGCCGACCAGAACCACAAAGCCGATTTGGGTGAAGATGTTCACTTCCAGCCGGCCCAGTTCCACGCCGGTGATGGAGCACAAGAGGCACATGGGCACGACCAGGATGACGGCCAGCGGCAGCGACCAGCTTTCGTACTGCGCCGCCAAGACCAGGAACACGAAGATCACCGCCAGGGCGAACACGTAGATGGCCACGTTTCCCGCCTGGAGTTGCAGGTATGTCAGCTCGGTCCAATCATAGGCCATCGAGCGGGGCAATTCCTTTCCGGCGATGTCTTGCATGAGGTCAATCCCCTCGCCGGAACTGATTCCAGGCGCGGTATTGCCGGTAATGGCCGTGGCAAAGTACATATTGTAACGCATGACCATGACCGGGCCGCTGATGTCGCGGACGTCCATGAGCGTTCCCAGGCGGATCATCTGTCCTTGATTATTCCGCACCTGAAGCTGGCGGATGTCGCGGACCCGGTCGCGGAAGCGCTCGTCGGCCTGGATATTCACCTGCCAGGTCCGGCCGAATTCGTTGAAGTTGTTTACATAGAACGAGCCCAGATAAACTTGCAGCGTGTTGAACACATCGTTGACGAGCACGCCCAGGGCCATGCACTTGGTGCGGTCGATTTCGAGATACAGCCAGGGCGTGTTTGCCCGGGAGCTGTTGAACAAACCTTGCAACCCGGTCGTTTTATTGCCCGTGGCCACGATCCGATCGCTGACTTGCTGCAGGGTTTCCAAGCCCAGATTGCCGCGATCCTCGACAATGAATTTAAAACCGCCCGTGGTGCCCAGGCCGTCGACAGGCGGGGCGCCGAAGGTGGAAACGATCGCCTCGCTGACTTCCCGCTTGCAGCGATCGCTGAGGGCGGCGGCCACGGCGTCGGCGGTCTCGTCAGAACCGCGCCGATCATGAAAATCCTTGAGCATGACGTACATCGAACCCAGGTTGGGCGCGTTTGCGCTTAAGATCAGCGATTGACCGGAGATGCCGACGGTGTGGGCTACCGCCGGGATTTCGTGGGCCAATTTTTCGATATGGGCCATCACTTTTTGAGTCCGCTCGACCGAGGCGGAATCGGGCAACTGCACGTTTAGAAGCACGTAGCCTTTGTCCTGCTGCGGGATGAAGCCCGTCGGAGCGCGGCTGAATTGCCAATATGTAAACGCAAGCAACCCGCCGTAAATCAGCAGAGTTATAAGACTGATGCGGAGCAGATTTCCCACTAATCGCGTATAAAGGCTGGTGCTGGCGGAAAATGTCACGTTAAACAGCTTGAAAAACCAACCCAGCGCCAGGTCCAGCACCCAGGTCAACGGATCGCGATGCACGCCGCGGGGGCGGAGCAGGATGGCTGCCAGGGCCGGGCTGAGGGTCAGCGAATTAAAAGCGGAGATAACCATCGAGATGGCGATCGTAACGGCGAACTGGCGGAAGAATTGACCGCTGATGCCGCCCAGGAACGCGCATGGAACGAACACTGCGCAAAGCACCAGTGCTATGGCGATGACCGGCCCGGTAACTTCGTCCATGGCCTTTCGGGCGGCCTCGCGGGGCGGCTCGCCTTGTTCCAGGTGGCGTTCGACGTTTTCCACGACGACGATTGCGTCGTCGACCACGATGCCGATAGCCAGCACCAGCCCGAACAGCGTCAGGTTGTTCAGTGAGAATTGCAGGGCGGCCATGACGGCGAATGTGCCCACAATTGCCACCGGGACCGCAATCAAGGGGATGATTGCCGCCCGCCAGTTTTGCAGGAACACCAGAACCACCAAGGCGACCAGGATCACAGCGTCGCGGAGCGTCTTGAAGACCTCGTTCACCGACTCGCGTATGAAGGGCGTGGTGTCGTAAACGATCTCGTAATCCAGCCCGTCCGGGAAGCGAGCCTTCAACTCTTTCATTTTTTTATAAACTCCCTGGGCGGTTTGCAGGGCGTTCGTGCCCGGGAGTTGATAAATCGATAGCGCCACGGTGGGCTGACCGTCCAAGGTGGCTGATTGATCGTACTGTTGAGCTCCCAGTTCCACGCGGGCCACGTCGCGCAAGCGGACCACGCTGGTTGCCTGCGGCGTGGGACTGCTGGCCACGGCCTGGGATTGGGCCGGCTGGGCCGCCACGCCCTGGGCAGCGGTGGAAGCTGAGGTTTGGGCAGTCTGTGTGCCTACGGTGCCGACCTTGACAATGATGTCGGCGAACTGCTCGGGATCGGTGAGCCGGCCCAGGGTATTGATGGTCAACTGAAATTGCTGTCCCTTGGGCACGGGCTGCTGGCCGATTTGTCCGGCCGCGACCTGCACGTTCTGCGAGCTGATGGCGGCTATGATGTCTATGGCGCTCATGTTCAGCGCGGCGAGTTTGTCGGGATCGAGCCAGACTCGCAGGCTGTAGTCGCGCTGGCCCAGGTAAGTAATACCCGCCACGCCCGGGAGCCGCCCCAGTTCGTCCCTGATATAGATTGTCGCATAGTTGCTCAAAAAGATGCTGTCGTATCGCTTGTCCGGCGAGGTCAGGTTCACGATCATCATCGTGCTGGGCGACATTTTCTTGACGTTGATGCCCTCGTTTTGTACCAGGGCCGGGATGACCGGCAATGCCAGCGACACGCGGTTTTGCACGAGCACCTGGGCCATGTCCGAATCCATGCCCAACTTGAATGTCACAATCAGGTTATAAGCGCCGTCGTTGGTCGATTGCGACGACATGTACATCATGCCTTCCACGCCGCTGACCTGGGCTTCGATGGGCGCAGCCACGGTATCGCGGACGGTTTGGGCGTTGGCGCCCGGATAAAGGGCGGTCACTATGACCGTGGGAGGCGTCACGTCCGGATATTGCGCCACCGGGAGGGTGAACACGGCCACGCCGCCCGCCAATATAAAGACAATCGACAAGACGGAGGCGAAGATCGGGCGATCGATGA
>JBEKSO010000552.1:0-3255 GCA_049516935.1 Thermoguttaceae bacterium | reverse complement strand
GTCGAAGGTTTCCAGGCCGTGATCGGAAACCCGGCAGCCCATGCGGTGGAAAAAATCGTGGCGGCTGTGCAAGGCGTCCATAAATCGTTTGAAATTGTCATTTATTTCCATACCGCTTGCCGCGGCCAATCTTTCCACCCAGGAGTTAAAGGTCTGGGGGTTTTCCACGGCCATGGCCTTATCGGGCCGCCAGGCTGGTAAAACCTTGACGGGAAACGAGGCGTCGGCGGCGATGGCGGCGTGATATTCCAGGCTGTCGGCGGGGTCGTCGGTAGTGCAGGAGACCACGACGTTCATCTGGCGCATGATGCCGCGGCAGGAGAATTCGGGGCGGGCCAACTTGGCGTTGCACTCGTTCCAAATGCTTTCGGCCGTTTGGGGGTTCAAAAGCCGGTTGCTAATGCCGAAGGGGCGTTTCAGTTCCAGATGTGTCCAATGAAATAGGGGATTGCGCAGGGTTTGGGGCACGGTTTCGGCCCATTTTTGGAATTTTTCCCAGTCGGAGGCGTCGCCGGTGATGAAGCGTTCGGGTACGCCGGCGGTACGCATGGCCCGCCATTTGTAGTGATCGCCGGCCAGCCAGATTTGGGAGAGGTTGTCGAAACTGCGGTTTTCGGCGATTTCCCGGGGCGGCAGGTGGCAATGATAGTCGATGATCGGCATTTTTTCGGCAAAACGATGATACAGTTCGATTGCCTGGCCGCTTTGCAATAAAAAGTTTTCGGTAATGAAGATGTCGGACATGACCGGCTCGCTTTATGGTGGGGAAAGGGAACGCGCTCAGGACGCCTATTTCAGAATCGCCGCTAGTTTATCAAACCGCCCGGGGTTTGGCAACCACCTGCTACATTACAATAAAAAGCGATATCCGCTTAATATTGTTTAAGGAGTGACGAAGCGGTTGGCGCGTTCTTCGGGCGAGCCCATGAAGTTTTCGGCGTACTCGTCCAATATATAGATTTCCACGCGGGAGTTGTGCGAGTTGAGGGAGGGATTGGAGTCGAGCGAGTAGGGCTCAAAGGCGCCTCCCTGGCTAAGGCGTAATCGCTCGGCATCGATGCCTTGATGAACCAGGAATTTCATTACAGCCTGGCAGCGGTCGTACGATATTTGCCAAGGGTCTTTATCGGGTTGTTTTTCCGATGGGGAAGTTCTGGCGGCATGTCCGCGGATTTCGATTTTCTGGGATTTACCGCGGAGTTCGGTTATTACCAGCATTAACCGTTCCTTGGCGGTTTCGTCCAACTCGGCCGAATCTCCGGCGAACAGGATCATGGTGCCCATGCAGCGGCGGTTGCCGTCGTGAAGGACGAAGAGGGTGGGTTTCTTCTCGCCGGTGCCAAGGATTAAATCCTGGTCGTTTCGCAGGCGTTCAACTCCGAGTGCATTGCCGGGTTTGGCGCCTGGGACAATCGAAGGGCCGGGCATTTGGCCGGGTTTGGTGGAGGGCAAGAGCGGCGGTCCGCCCGAAGATCTTTTAGAGTTGCTGCCCGGATCTTGGAAGTATTGGGCGATGGCCTGTTTTACGGCGTTATTTTGGGCGGTAATCCACATGACGAGAAAAAAAGCCATCATGGCGGTGACGAAGTCCGCGTAAGCCACTTTCCAAGCTCCGCCGCCGTGTTTGCCCGCCATGTGTCCTTATCCTCGCTTTTGGTTATGGTCCGGACGCTTCGACTTCCCTGAGCCAGTCGTCCATTTCCTCGCGGCTGGGCCGGAACTCTGTAACGACGCCGCGGCGGGCCTGTTCGAGCACGACCTTGGGCGATAGATCGCCCACAAATCCCGGAATGGCGGTGGCAATGATTCGCAGGAAGCCGATTTCGGCCGCGCCCAGGAACTCCATGCGCACGGCCATGGGGGCGAAAAATCCATAGGACAACAGTATTCCCAGGAAGGTTCCCACCAGGGCGGCGCCTACTTTTTCGCCGATCTCATCGACTGGCCCGTTGATGGAACTCATGGTGATAACGATCCCCAGCACTGCCGCCACGATGCCAAACCCGGGCAAAGCATCGGCCGTTTTAGTTAAAACGCCCATGGGGGCATGATGCTCTTCCTCGATTATTTTCAGGTCCGCTTCCAAGAGAGAAGGTAGTTTTTCGGGCTTTACGGTTCCATCCACCAGCGGCGTCAAGGCCCCGGTGAGGAATGTCATGGCATGATGATTATTCACAAGTTTCGGATATTTGCCGAAAATGGAGCTTTTATGCGGATCGAGTATATGCGATTCCAGGGCCATGAGACCGTCGCGGCGGGCCGTGCGAAACAGACCATACAGCATTTTAAACAGGTCTTCGTATGAGCCCTTGTTGTACGGGGTTCCTTTCACGCATTGCAGGACGCCGCGAATCAGATCCACGAGGACCTTCTTAGGCGACATTACAATAAGAGCCCCTATAGCAGCGCCGCCAATGGTAAGAAACTCGGAGGGGTGGATGAGCGAGAGGACCTGGCCCCCGGCCATGGCAAAGCCACCCAGGACCGCGCCTAGAACCACGATGAATCCAGCAATAACGAGCATCTTAGAATCTCAGTGCCGACAAACCGGTAATGCCCCAGATTCATCAAATCCTCCCCCGCCAATCTCTTAAGATATATAGCTTGCAGAGATCTCTCGGCGTAATAAATAAATTTGAGGAAAGACACGTACGTGCGGATTGTGCGTTTAGTATGTATCGTAGGGGTGGGACTGGCGTATAAAGATTGCTTATTGTTATATCCGGCATGCTACATTTGCTTGGGGCGCCGTAAGACCGCCGGGGAAAATCCAGGGCGGTTTTGAATTCCCCACACATGAGCCAGCGACTGTGGATAACATTCCCGGTATTTTATTTGATTACCGCGTCTTACTGTTCGCACTGCCTTTTTTTATGTTGGCCAGGCAGGCGGGGAAACTCCGTTTACGTCCGGACCCGTCGGCCCCGTGGCCATATCTGATATGGTTCGGACTGGGATTTGGCCTTGCCGAATGCCTGGCCCCGTGGTCGGGGGCACCGAGCGGGCCGACCGCGATGGGACTGGTCAAAGGGGCAATCATGGCGCCAGCGTTGTTTATGCTCTTGGAATTCGGGCGGCGGCAGGTTCGAATCGCCGGCAAATTGCCGCGGGGGTTGTGGATTTATCCGCCGCTTATAGTTCTAGCCCTAGCCGGGGCATTGCAAGGATGGGGAGGACTGGCGGCCACTTGCCCTTTGGCGTTGGGAATTCCCGGCGGCCTGATGTCCGGGCTGGCCCTGTGGCAATTGTCGGGAA
>JBEKSO010000551.1:0-3765 GCA_049516935.1 Thermoguttaceae bacterium | reverse complement strand
GCGATTGGGGGATGCTTATCTTTACGTCCCGGGCTTTTACCTCAGGCCGTTTTTGCAGCCACTCCAAGGCCTCGATTAATGCCGGAAAGCGGTTGATCCCCCTGCTTTTTGAATAGAGATTTACAAATTCAGCCGCCTCGCGTGCGTATTTGCTCACGCCCTGCAATTCAAAGTAGTTAATAATGTTTGGAATAAAGCACTCCTTGTGCTTCAATTCCATGGTGTCGAATGCGCAGCCGTCGGAATCGATTCCAACCAAATAGTCGTATTTGGGTGTGAGTTCAATGGTCATTTTCGATATGCAAACAATTCTTTTCGCAAATAAACCAAGAAAAATGGGATTTTACCGGGTAAAACACCATAAAGCAATGAGTTTACGAAATAAAAAACGTTTGTTGGTCACGTGTTCCGACAGAAAAGCCCATGGGTTGCAACCCATGGGCTTTAAGATGGCCTGATCTATTTTCAAGATAAAATTAAGCTGCGGCAGCAATATCTGCCACAACTTTGGGGGGCATCGATTGCATGTCGCCCATGATCATCTCGATTAAAAGCTCTTTTGCCTGTAGAATGACCTTGGAAATCTGGCTGGAATTGAGACGTTTGATATCGCTACGCTCATTGATAATGGATTCTAATGAGCAAGCTGCATAAGCCCTGATGTAGCCACGGATTTGCTCGGGCGGCAGAATCTTGGATTTCCCAATTACGCGTTGAGTCAGAGCGGATCGGCACTGGCTGGCAATATCGGCTGCTATATCCTCAATTTTCAATTTTGCGAGCCGAGCGGATAATAGTTTAATACAATCTTTATATGCAAAGTGCATCATCTTGGCGTCCTATATTGTGGAAATCATCAGTGTTATAGAAAAGATTCTTTGCGAAAGTGCGTATTACAAATCGTGTCAACTTGTGAATAACCTTAATCAGATCTGAAAGTTCCATATTATTGCGTTGTTCTTGGGCAAATAGGCAAAATGAGATAAATACGCAAAATATTTTTGTGCGTTTTTTTCTCATTCTTATCTATATAGTTTCGTTAGTGCGTGTGGATTTCCTTATCTCGCTTGCCTAATACAACCTTTCAAAAAAAACTGTAAATCAAGATAAGGTTATCAGGACTTGTCAGCCGACTTGTTGATTGATACAGTTTGGGACATGGCGCCGTAGCCAAGTGGCTAAGGCAGCGGATTGCAAATCCGCCATCGTCGGTTCGACTCCGACCGGCGCCTCTGACAAAATGGAGGCAGGCGCCCTCCTGAAATCATTATTTCAGCAGTTTTCGTGAAAAACCGGGAGCTAGTCCACTTTTTGTTAGACGTTTAAAAAGCATTTTTAATGAGTATTTTGCCGGCGGGAGTATTTCTTCCGACCGGTTTTTTTGCGCTTATCGTTTCCCGGGGACTGTGGTTAAGAAAGAAAGCGTTTAAAAAAACATATACGCAATGGGTGTGGGGTATTTACACCCAGCACGAGTTGGGTAAAATCTCAGTTTTTAGCTAGCATTTAGAATGATTTCACAGATTAAATCCTGGAATTGTAACAAAATTACTATGAACATTTTTTGGACAATTGGGACAACCACATGCCCACTAAGAATGGGGGTAAAAACTGGAAAAACTGAAATAAACCTACTTAATTGTCAGATAAACTAGTTCTTTTATCGTATAGAGTAGTAGACGATAAGCTGGGATTTTTCCCCCAAAATTTCTGTGAGGGCCTCCCCCCAAGTGAAAACTTTGCTATGATATTAGGTAGTAGACCTCCTTAATCACCGAGGGGGGCAACCGAGAGGATAATTATAAACCCCCTGCCGGAAAATGTTGATCTGAAATTAATGATTCAATCTATGTCGGCGTTAATACACCCACACTCCCCTTGAAAGTATAAAAACCAGCCCTTGGGGAAACGGCAACATCTCAAGTTATTTATCTCGAACGATCAAATGAAAGCATATTCCAGATCGCCGAACATTATTGAAAAAAGAGAGAAAAGCCGCGATGATGAACCGCGCGAAGAACAATCGTTGTTGAAACAAATGCTGCGTTTTCATGAACGCGACCGTCAACTTATGGCTTATGAGATCCATGACGGATTGATTCAAGACGTCACGGCGGCGCAGATGTTGTTGGGTTATTTAATAAAGAGCGGTAATTTGCCGAACGGCGAGGCGCGCCAGCAGGTTCAAGAAGCCAATCGATTAGTGCAAAAGGCGGTGGACGAAGCCCGGCGGCTTATCGGCGGACTACGCCCGCCAATTCTAGAGGAAATGGGCGTGGTTTCGGCGATCTCCTATCTGATCGATAATTTGCCGCCTAACAAGCTCACCATCGACTTTGACGCGAAAGTGCAATCCGAGCGTTTCGAGCCGTTGTTGGAGGCCATGATTTATCGGATCGTCCAGCAGGCTATCAACAATATTCAACGCCATAGCTGCGCCAACCGGGCGAAAATCGGCCTGACGCAGCAAGGCAATTCGATCCATGTGGAAATCCAAGATTGGGGTATTGGATTCGACCCTTCAAGTGTTAGTGAAGATCGTTTTGGTTTGCAGGGCATTCGGGATCGCGCCCGACTGATGCGCGGACGGGCGGTCATCGAAAGTGCCCCGGGCAAAGGAACGCATATAAACGTCGATTTGCCCGTGGCCTAGCCCCTGGAAAATTTGTAATACGTAATACGCGCGCTTGTTTTTTTGGAGTAAAGCATGACAAACAAAATCAGATTGCTCATCGCCGACGACCACGAAGTAGTCCGTAGCGGACTCAAAACATTGGTGGCCGGGACTGAGGTAAAAGTAGTGGGTGAAGTGGCCACCGGCGCAGAGGCGGTCAAGTTCGCCTTGGAAAATGAAGTGGATGTCGTCCTTTTGGACATCCGCATGCCCGACGGCGACGGGCTGACGGCTTTGGGGCGAATCAAGCTCGACAAACCCGACATGCCCGTGCTCATCCTTTCTACATTTGATAACCCCACCTATGTCGCCCGCGCCGTGGCGCTGGGCGCAAGCGGTTACGTGTTGAAAGGCTGCACTCGGGAGCAACTGTTGGCGGCCATCCGTACGGCTGCGACAGGCGAAAGCGCTTGGACGCGCGAGGAACTCCGCCGCGTTACCGGCGCATTGGCCACCCCCCGTTTGACCGCCGACGTCGAGGTCCCCTTGACTCAGCGGGAAAGCGAAGTTCTGCGTCAACTGGCCTATGGCCTGACCAACAAGGAAATTGCCCAAACACTGCACATTAGCTATGAGACGGTCAAAGAACATGTGCAGCATATCTTGCGTAAAATCGGGGTCACCGACCGTACCCAAGCCGCCGTTTGGGCCGTACGCAAGGAATTGGTCTAAAAACCAGCCGGAATCGATTCACGCGCACGCCGATGCCGAGGTCTGATTTTCTCGGCATTGGCGTGCGTTTGCGCTTGGAAACATGTTTTTTTAACTAGCCGCGCCGGCCTTGCGGCAATAAAATGTGGGTATTATCGGTTTCGAGGATCAATAGTCGGATTGTCGGCGCTTTTAGCACATGCTTTATTCTTTAAGACACCTAACGATTGTTGCGGCGATTTTTTTGATCCTCGCTTTGAATTCTTCTCGATGCGAAGCCGGGGTGGCGATATTGGTGAACGACACCAACGCACCAGTGCGTTATTCGATTCTTAATGCGGATGGCAAACAGCAGCAGTATACGCTGAATCGCGCCGACGTCATTCCCATTCCGATCATTGACAAGATAGGCGTTGTTTTCGAATCGGAGGGAAAGCCGC
>JBEKSO010000550.1:0-12497 GCA_049516935.1 Thermoguttaceae bacterium | reverse complement strand
GATCGCATCAAAAGTACCCTATGGATGAGTAGGCGACTGCCTCACATGGGGGGCATGCGGCATCTTAAGCACCGATCACTTGAATTATTGTTTGGAATCAGTTTTAGCGTTTCTGAATATTCAACATTGTCATGCGAAATAGACCATGAGTTTAGATCAAACTACCAGATGTCTTAAACTCGTGCATTTACTGCAATCACACGTTACTCGGCGTACACAAGACATTGCGTCAGAAGTAGGCGTTTGTAAACGAACTATTTACCGATATTTTCGGGTACTTGAAGACGCAGGAATCCCTATCCGTTTTGATGCTGAAAAAGGAGGTCACGTCATTGACCATCTTTTCGACTTGAAGGCAGCCAATTTTTTAGATGATGAAATAATTGCTTTGCTGATAGGAGCACAGGTATCCGCAAATATATTGGATCGAGAGTTCGGTTCCATCATAAATCAGGCAATCAGTAAGTTACTTACTCATTTACCAAATCATGTGAGAGAAGAGTTGGTAAATGTATCCAAGGCATGTGTTGTTGATTTAACAGATCTATTACACTTAGACGGTAACCATAGAGTGTATAGTGTGATTATCAAAGCAATTCGCAAAAGGCTGAGGGTTCGCATTACCTTTGACCCACCAGAGAATAATATATTTAATCGGACTTGCCTTTCTCCGTATCGATTGATTGCTTCTCAGGATGGCTGGTCTGTAATTGGCCGTTCTTCGCTACATCGTACAATTCTTCGTGTTGGTCTTCAACAGATTCATGATGCTGAATTGACCGATGATTCTTATCGGTTGCCGTGTCGGTTCCGGCGTTATATGCCTCCAGTCCGGACGGCAATTCAAAAGTCTGATCCAGACAAGCCTAAATATCAGATGAGCCCTCCACAGAAGTTACTCGGCAATACAACCAAATCCTACAAATAACAATATTCTCCTGCTTAATTTAGCAGAAATAATAACCTCATAATGGGATTTAATTACTATCGTTCCGTTGCCCCTATTTTGATGATCAGTGTATGATGTCTGAGTTCTTCCGAGTATGCAAAACCTCTGATGTGCCTGACCCTGGTCGGGCAACGATTGATGTCGATAATCATCTTATCGTTTTAGTCCACTTGGATGGTGAATTTTATGCCTTGGACGATGCCTGCACGCATAAAAATGGCATACTGGGTGAAGGACTTTTAGAAGGTGACCAGATAATTTGTCCCTGTCATGGAGCCCGGTTCGATGTGCGTACCGGCCAGGTCGTCAATATACCCGACATTCCTGCAACGCAAGTCCATGAAGTTAAAGTGGAAGGTAATGATGTTTTTGTGAGGATTTATACCAGGTGAAGAAATGCAATGAGCCTAGCATTTCAACATTTTGTTTTTTCTTTCCAATTACCCAAATACCAAGTTGAAATAAGCCCAAACACCGCAACGGTCAATGACACCATCGTATTTGGTTCCGGTACAGATCTGAGGTTATCATAATCACCATTAAAACCTCCAGGAATTGCTCTAATTACTAAAGTACTACCGGCTCCCATGGTGAGCGTATCGCAGTATATCGCACTAACTATTAGTGTAACTCTACCAGAGCCGATATATACATTTGCACTGTTGGTCAATTCTTGGACTTCCAGAGTACCCTCCTCGACATTGGTATCACCTGAATAACTTAATTGTCCTGTAAGCAACAAATCAGAAGAACCGGTCTTTGTCAGACCACCAGTACCACTGATGTCTCCATTTAGGGTAACTGTCCCAGCACCTAGTCCACTGGTGTCAATGGTATTTTGGCCTGACAACACTAAACTGTTACCCACACAGAAAGTTAAATCGCTCTCATATTGTAGCGAAATACCTGCCGCACCTTCACCGAACGCCTCAAAATCCGTGGGTTTAAGTGAAGACGGAGGCGAGCCCCGTCTTACGCCTATACCAAAAGGCCAACTTAGCGTCGGGTCAACGGAACTCGTCGTGTTTGCCACTCGTAAGTCAATCGGGTACCAACCATCTCGATTGATTGAGACAGACCCCGCTGCTGGCACATTATCTGTGTTATTGAGAACTATTTGGCCATTGATTGAGAGATAGGCAGACATGTTGTATTGCTTGGCGAAACTCCACTGGCCGGGCGTTAGATGGATTTGGCCTTGATACACAACGGTCTGGTTTAGACCGATTTGATTTCCAGACAAGTACTTATAGAAATTTGTTGTAGGCGTCATAATTGCGGGGATACCAGTGGTGTTCCAACCGGACAAGGATCCCATGTTCAGGCCAATAGCACCGAACTGCAACGTGCCGTTAGTGAGTTGTAACAGAGTGACCGAACCCAGAGCGTTGTCATTTGCAATGGTCACCGGACCGTTTAAATTCAGTGTGCCAGTAAAGGCAGAATTGTCTTTTGTAAACACAACACTGCCCGCTCCATTTTGGGTAATGGTGCCGCAGCCGTTCAAGGTACTGTCCACCACGGTCATATTGCTCTTCTTAAATGCGAGGCTTGTGCCGGGAGAGAGGGTAATTGTGCCACCTATTCCGACAGTTCCACTGATTCCTCCATTTCCAATTTGGATCGTTCCATTATTGATAGTCATTCCGCCGGAGTAGATGTTCCGTCCAGTCAGCAGCAAAGTGCCGACGCCATCTTTGATCATTCCGGATGCTACTACATTGCCCAATGAGTCGCAGCCGTCTGCCAGGGCAGGTGCGATGACCAGATCACAATTGGCATCGCCCGTCACATCGGCCACATTAAATGTTGTTTTGCCATTGCCGGTATTATTGCCAAGCTGAATTTGGGTTAGGTTGTTGTACAATGCTGAACCAAGTGAGATTTGGGAAGGAGCGGTCCCTATCACCGAAACCGTGCCCTTCAATTGATACGCCTGGAAGCTTGTATTTAAGCCCCCATTGACCCGTAGTTCACCGCCTGAGAGGGTCAGATCCTCTAAGGTATTGAAGTAACTTATGGTACTATTCCCTCCATTCTCGACCAGGCCACCTTGGTTAATGGTAATAGTGTCTGCGGGATCTGCCAAATACTTGCCCAGAACATTGTTCTGACTGAACAGCAATGTGGCCCCATTATTTACGAAGATGGAACTGGCAATGGTGCCATGGCTGTACAGTCCCCCTGACAATTCCAGTGTGCCACAGTTCACCTTGGTAATATCTCCATAGTTGCTGTCTAACGTAAGCCTGAGTCTGCCCAGCCCCTCTTTCGTCAACCCGCCAACCCCGGAACCATTGCTCAAAGTCAAGGTACTGTCGGCACTGCTTACGTTGATTGTACCTCCTCCGGCGTTCAGAATTACACTGCGATTAGTGGCCGTGGTGCCGCCAGTGTAATTTAGCGAACCACCATCAAACGATATAATCATGCCTTGCCCCAAGGCACTATTGCTTCCTATATTGGTAATAGTCCCTACCACGACAGTACCGCTGTTGATCGCTACATCTCCACTAAAGCTGTTGACGGTATTAATAGTCAAGGTGCCAGTACCAGTCTTGAGTAATCCACCGCTGCCCGCAATTGAACCAGAACCGTTGAAAGTGTAGTTGTGAGATGAATTATTTGCAGTCGTGTACGTCGGTTGGATTGTATCTGGCAGATTTATGTCGTAATTCTTGGTGGCCGTATCATCGAACACCACATTGTCACCGTCAATATAGTTTGTTGCTGAACTGTTGCTAGCCAAATCCCAATTGGACGCCGTTTTATTCCAGTCGGCTCCGGAAGCTCCTGTCCATACGGGATAATCGGTACTCTGGACGTTTAGGTCAATTTCATTGCTCCCAGTATTGTACACGAGGCTGGCATTCATACGGCCAGGCAATGTGCCGAGAACGAAACTGTTATTAAAGGTCTTACCCGCCAGATTTAGAGCACCAAAACTCACCATCTTGTGCTGTCCTACGCTTGGAAGAAGGCCGCCAATGTTGATTGTGGTTGTGGCATTAGCGACAACATTCGAGTCAACGTTTATGACAGCACGCAAGGGAATAGTGGTATCGATGTTGGCTACATTGATCGTCGCAACATCTGTCGATTGGGATCCCAGAGTCAGGTTATAGAGGTCTAGCGTGCCCGAGCCATCGCTGCCGCCAGCCTCGATAGAGCCGCCTGATTTCACGACGACGGTGCGGCTTATGCTGCCATTGCCACCCAGTGTGGCTCCGCCATTGACAGTCACATTGCCTGCACTCGGGCTATAATTCAACGCCGAAGAATTATTGAAGAACAGCTTGCCGTTGGTAATAGTTGTCGAGCCAGTATAGATATTGGCACCGCTGAGAATCTGCATTCCAGTTCCCACTTTCTGAATGGATGTGGTGCCTGTATTCGGATTACCTGACCCGTAGACGCCAGCTAGGTTGTCTGCAATGATGCCACCAAACACAGTCGTTGCGTTATTGGCACCAATTACGAAACTGGAATTACCATTCGTGCTGGTTTGATCCCGATTAAGTAGATAGCCTGAATCACCAGATAAGGAGCCGAGTTGAATGGACAGTCCGCTCGTGGTTGTGCATAAGATCGCAGCAGCATTATCTGGAGCAGTGCTATGAATTACAAAAGTGGCAGTGGGGCTACCTGAGTTGCTCGCACTGAAGTAGGTCATCCAGTAGTTCTGATTCCAAATACCCATAAACCCACTGTTGTTTCCTGTCAGATACAGGGGAAGTCCGCCAGCCGACTTAGTGATACTCCCGGAACCAGAGATATTGCCTTGGATGTAAAGCCTATTCAAGGTGGAAATTGAATTCGTAGTTGAAGCATTTGCAGTTATGTTGCTGCCAAGATAAGTGGTTCCTCCACTATTATTTGTTAGGTTGCCACCATTCATCACGATTGGTCGAGTGATGGAAAACGAGGTGCTGCCAGATGCACCAACATCTAGCGTGCCACCAGGATTGACCGTAATCGTTGTCCCGCTGGAGTTGTTGAGAACTTTTGTTCCCGCCTGCAATCCCAAAATGCCGCTATTTACGACGATGTTGCCATCGGTCACAGCCGTGTTAATGAGCGTAATCTGATTGTTGCCGATCTTGGTGAGTGTATGGTTGGCTAGATCCAGACGTGTGTTGCCATTGCTGGGAGCATGGATGTCCCAACGCTTTATTCCGCCAAAACAGGCATCGCTTCCAAGCACAACTGTTTGAAGTGCGTAAGTCTGGTCGCTCGAACCGTTGTTGACTATGCAACCTGTACCTGAAACCCCAGAACCATAAACGGTAATCGCTTCAACACCGATGTTTTGGCTGTTAAGGTCCAAAGTGGCGTTGCCCTGAATTATGATGCCCGATGACGTGCTGCCGAGAGCGGAGCTTGAGGCGGCTATCAACGTACCGGCCGAGACTGTGGTTATACCGTCGTAGGAGTTGTTTCCTCCAAGGATCAACATACCATCGCCAATCTTGTTTAAGCCGGTTCCGATCCCAGTGACGTTGCCTGAGATCATCAACATGTTATCGGCAGCTACCGAGATGTCCGTGTTTGTTGTCAGGTTTATTTGAGCAGAGATTGTATGTGCCCCTGCGAGTACGTTGATTAAGGGACTACCAGAAGAAGCTTGGAGGGTAATTGAACCCGGTCCAGCAATAGTGTAGTTCGCTGCTAGATTATTGAAATACAAGCTACCAACGATCTTATCACCATCCAACGTTACCATTCCGTCGGCAGTCAGATTATCAAGAAAGCTCGCAACCGCATCTTTGCTATTGGGGATGGTAGGCATGGCGGCATCCCAACTACTGGAATTATTCCATGTTCCACCGGTAGATAATTTCCATGCCGCCGAGCCATTACTACAGGTAGCTGATGCAATTCCAATCAGTAATTGTAAACCGAAGAAAAAGGCAACTAATATACGAATTAGAAACATTGATAGAGATCGTGTACAATTCATTGGGCAATTCTCCAATACTTCGTGGGTAAGAGAATAGATTTCAGCCTATAAATGTGATTGCTTTTTTGGAGCCAAACCGGAAAACATTTTCAAAAGAATTTAATCTGACATCTTCTATTAAGTCTTATGACCTCTCATAAAACTAATCTCACTCCTGATGACAGCGACAAATCTGCAAAGGCATTTAAGGAACTCATTCGAGTTCTTGAGGCTGCGGTTTGGCTGTGTGTAGATTCCGTTGAATTGGAATGGAAAGGCCAGGATTTGCTGGTGTTTCACGGCGAGGGGAATGCGGCAACAACGATTGCCAAAGAATTACAGTTGGATGTTCTCGGAGAAATTGTGAAAAGGGCAAAATTATTGCGAAAGCATAAAGGGTACTTTCGAATCCGCCTCCTCGGACAGGAATATACTGTAGTTGTCGAAGAAACGATCACTTTGGTGAATCAGCTTTTATATTGACCTTAAAGCAGAGAGGTAAATCTAATGGATTAAAAAGTCGTTCGTATACTGGAGAAGAAAATCTGATGGCGAGCAGCGGTGACGGTTTACGAGGCGATTGTTGAAGATCGCAAGCGTTGCCCATGAAGGTACTTGCCAAGATTGAACCTATGAAACATAATCATCCCATGAAAACCGTCCTTTTTCTCTGTTCCGGCAATTACTATCGCAGCCGATTTGCCGAGTATTTCTTCAACTGGCATGCAGAATCGAATGGATTAGGTTGGCAGGCAAAATCCAAAGGCTTAGCCGTTGGGCGATATGGCAATATTGGTCCTGTTTCCAAATACACTATCGAACGCTTAAATGATCTTGGCATCCCCATCAATGGCAATTCCAGATTTCCGCAGCAAGTCACCGAACAACACTTTTCAGATGCCTCCCTTGTGATTGCTCTGAAAGAAGCGGAGCATCGGGAAATGCTCGAAGAGTCCTTCTCCGACTGGGCGGACCAAGTGGAATACTGGCACATAAATGACCTAGACTGTGCCGAACCCGAAGAGGCTTTACCCGTTTTGGAAAATGAAGTGCTGGCTTTGTTGGAGAGGCTATCTCGTTCCTCTTGTTGAGGCATTTGATAGGGTGATAATGGAAATTCGCTACTGCACCTGTAAAACATAGAGACTGCCCAATTTAACACCAATGGAAGTGGTTTTATTGGTCTTTTTTTAATCTGTCGGGTTTGTTATTCTCTTGGCCCTTCATCTTTTCAAATTAGCGATGAAACTGGCAACATCACTTTGGCTCATAATTGGAAAGAATTCCAAACATGAAAAATTGTTCGCTGCTATTATGTGTCATACTTGTATCAACTTATGGAGCTTGCGGTCATTTTCCGATCATCAATCCCGCCATTAAAACTCCAACAACACAACGTGATAATTTTCCATCTGAATTGCTCGCTTTTCTTGATGAAACAACAAATGCCGTAAAGCTACTCGAAAAGGAAAATAATGTTGATAAGTGGAAAATCGAGTACGACAAGGTAAAAAAACTGTTCGACGAAATTCCCCATGAGGGAATAAATCCATCGATTCAAAAGGAATGCGATGACATCATGGATCAGATGCTACTGGGCAATCTTGCAATAGGATTGAAAAAGAACGATGCCTGGGTGGGAAATAAAAGATGCCAAGAAATATCTGCCAAAATCATGCTAGACATAAAATACATCAAGAGCATGAATTCCAAGAAGTAGGATCAAGTCAAGCACTTGCTATCATAGTCATCAGAAAGATCCTATTGGAGGCACACTTTTTATTGCTTGATGTCTATCAGAAATCCGACCATGCTCTGTTGGGAGCCGGTGTTCTGATTTCCCGTATTCTGTTGGGAATTATTATCGAGATTTTGAAGCAGCGTAAGCAAATCATTGGCTGTGGAATTGGTGCCGCTCGTGTCTTGACTTGAGGAATTCGTTTTATCAGTCGAGGTGCTTGTTGAGCCAGTGCCCTGTGCATGATGATGCCCATGCCCATGATGCCCCTTGTGCCCCTCCGTTCCATTGGCCGCAGAGGATTGGCTGTTCGGATCGATCCCCGCATCTTTGAGTGCTTTATCCACGGCATCGTGGATGACTGTCTTCAAATCGGAGGTGTTGCCTGACTGCTCGGCATCTTGGATCGCTTTCAGTACATCTTGCTGGATCGTTTTTTCCAAACTGTTTAAGTTTTGTGAACCCGTGCTCGGAACTGTCGTAGAGGCAGACTGAGAATTGGTTTGATCGTTGCCATCGTTATTATTAACCGTATTCCCACCATTAGCCTGAGCTTGCTGGAGTTGCAGATAGTACAACAAGTCGGATGTACTGCTAATGCTTGAAATCCCTGACATGATTGGGAGTCTCCTTTTGCGATTATTGCTGCGTGTCCAGCAGATAACCTAATACATTTTGACTTTGTTGGCTGTTGGGATTTTGATTTCCCAGCAAAGAGAGCAGGTCACTAGTAGCAGGATCCATACTGGATTGATCACCAAGCAAAGAGAGTGGGTCATTATTCGCTGAATTAGTGCCAGATTGATCTCCAAGCAATGAGAACAGATCGCTTCCTGAATCGGTGCTGGATTGGCTATCCAGCATTGAGAGAAGGTTATCCGTTTCTGATTGTGTGTTGGCCAGGTTGTCCAGCACGGATACTAAATTTTTCGTCGAAGAGTCGACGTTATTGTTTTGGTTTAAGGAAGTTGGATCGATTCCCGCATCTTTAAGAGTTTGATTTACAGCGGCACTAATTACAGTCAATAAATTGGACGTATCACCTGCCTGTTCAGCCTTTTGCACAGCCGACATTATGGCGATTCTGATTTTATCTTTTAGTGTATTTGAGCTTTGCGAATCGGTGTTTGTTGTGTCGGTGGTTGACGATTGAGTGGTTTGTGAATCGGTTGCGGCATTGCTATCAACAACTGAATTATCCTGCTGACTGAGGGCCTGTTGAAGCAGCGTGTTGTAAAGGTCAGAGTTGTTCCCACCGATGCTAGTAATTCCAGACATGATCTGATCCCTTTATGCATTACTGCAAAGTCATGCTACAATCTAGCTCAAAATAAGGTTATAGCCACCTCATATCGCATCGACGGATTTAATTGGTAGACTTTAATGATTACGCAAGATGGAACATTCCGTCGTTAGGCATGTATGAATTAATTTAGAATTACCCGGAAAAACTCTAACAATTACAGAAAGTCGAATGCCGAATGGTTGAGTCTGTTTAAATTTGCTGAACTTTTATACAACCTTTGGTTCATTTGAGGATATGATATTGGCTCTATAAAAATTGTGCAGATTGTTAATTTTACAAGTGAGAATTTTTTACTCAACCCAGTGGAAAGTCGTCAAAAATTAAAAATTATAAAAGCCGCCAAATAATATCAGCGGCTTTCCAAGAGTCGATACGGTTTGGACGTTAACTATTTTGATTTCGTTTTTTCTGGCTCTTTGGGATGCTGTTTCACCCATTCCTCAAGAGCCTTTTTGAACTGCTCAAAGGTCATCCCCTTCTCTTTTTTCTTTTCGGTTGAGCCGCCCAGCTTTTCCAGTTCCATGAATCGTTTCTCGGCTTCCTTGCCCATCTCTTTATTGACAGCGACAAATTCCTTCAGTGACACAATGCCGTCGTGGTTTGTGTCCATCTTCTCGAAGCGTTCCAGTAGGGGGTCTTTCTTGGGCGGCTCCTTTTTTTGAGCGAACGCACTCCCCGCTACGAAACACACAGCGAGCAAACTCAGGATCATCGTCCACGCTTTCATGTTACAATCCTCCTTGGTATGGTTAGAAATTGTACTATCAAATACGCAGAATAAATGCCAAAAGTTTTAACAGATGGGGGGTTTATTCGGCAGCCGAACATTATACGCAGGGCTTCAATTTGACGAATCTTTACCAATTCTCTGCTAGCAACTCGAAATACGACTGTGGGTGGGCACAGGCGGGACAGGCGGCTGGGGCCTCTGGACCTTCATGAACATAACCGCAATTCATGCATCGCCACTTCACCGCCTGATTACGCTTGAAGACTTGACCGTTTTGGATACTCTCCAAAAGGCCACGGAAACGCCGCTCATGCTGTTTTTCAGCCACGAAGATTTTCTCAAAGATGATCCCAATTGCATTGAAACCTTCCTTCTTGGCTATAGCGGCAAAAACAGGATACAACTCCGACCATTCGTGGTGCTCGCCATCGGCAGCCGCTAAAAGATTCTCGGCGGTAGTTCCGACGATGCCAGCCGGGAACCCACACTCGATCTTTACCTCGCCGCCTTGAAGGAACTTGAAGAATCGTTTAGCGTGCTCCTTTTCCTGGTTCGCTGTTTCCTCGAAGATCGTAGCGATTTGGATGTAACCATCGTTTCTGGCTTGGCTGGCAAAAAAAGTGTAGCGATTGCGAGCCACAGACTCGCCAACAAACGCCGTCACCAGATTTCGTTCCGTTTGTGATCCCTTCAATTCCATAACAGTTACCTCGCATTCAAGATTGAACAATGCTTTCTTTCACGTAATAATTTCGATGCATCATTTCACAACATCAGACCTTTTTCTCTCACCGGTGTCAATGCCCCGTTCGATAGGCTAACGATTACCGTAAACATCGTTCCGTTATGGAGGGATTCAATTTCATGAGCGATGTGAAGCAGGTTCATGTTTGCAATGCCTTATCACTCACCGTGACCCGAAATAAAAGAGAACCAACCCGAGCGTAATATCCCGCAATTGGTGTGGCACCAGATCGGCTCGGTTTGCTAAGTATGCTCCAGCAGTACACAACAACACGAGCAGAACGATTGCTGCCTTCAAGTCCTCCCAGCCACGGACAGTTCTGAATCGTGCCACTATGCCAAGCAAGTAGGCAAATACCACGCCCAAAATGGATAACGCTTGGGATTCGAATAGTTGGTGTTGCCGGTAAAGGTATACCGCCAATCCAGCAAAAGCCAGAACGAGAATTGCCCGGATCGTATATTGGGGCATATAAAGCGGATGGGCTTCGTCCTCGATTTGACCTTCCTCCTTCAGACGGCGAATTACATCAGGAGGAAGCTTGATGAACCGTCTGGACGTGAAGTAGTGGGCCAGGGCGATCATCAGGGTTTCCGTCCAAAGCAATTCGACTTCATGCCCTCGGCCTAACTGCACTATCACGACCGCCACGATAAGGAGCGTCAGTAAGGCTCGAATGCTTCCGCTCGGCAGACCCAAGGGTGGCCGAGGTTGAGATGGTGTTGTCATCGGGAGTTCCTTTGGAGAACGCAGTAATATAGCCTATTCGCCCTCGCCCAAAAGCCATTCTTTGGCTCGTTCCACCAATAACAATTCAGCGGCCCCTTGGCTAATATCTAATTGATTCTCAAATTTGGCATCTTCATCTTCATAAACGCTGGGATCGAATGGCTCATTCTGCCTAGCTTTTTCCAGATACTCGGCCAGTTGCCAACGCTCAAACATTGTCTTGATCTCAGCAACAAACGAGGGAATTTCGGCCCGAAAGTTGGCGTCGGTTTCGGCGGCTTCGAGGAAGTTTATAAACTTTTCCCCAATGAGGTAGCTCAGTGCTTTTTCCGTCCCGAATTCGGCCTCAATGCCGACAGCAGCTTCGCATTGTTCAATCCAGAGTTTATGAGGTTGCATTATATCGTCTCTGACAATATGCGTATCACCCTTGCTATCAAAATACTCGGCGACGACCCGTGGGCCGCTACGAATGGCCTCTTCTAGCAAATTCAGGAGTGTCTGGAATGGCATTTTGGCGTATTTCTCTCCGCTCAGAACCAGTAGAGGATTAACATATTCCTGGCCGTTCCGGGCAGTTCCTTTTTTGGTACTTTCGGTAATGAAGACTACAGCACGGTTGTATTCTGCTTCTCGGTCCTTATTTGTATTGACTGGCGGCGGTAAGAAGTCTGCGTAAGGATCGCCTGCTTCATAACCGCATCCAGTAGTTGGACTACCAATGTGGGGAGGAACGGCTTGGGCCGTTACTGTGACCCATCTTGGATTCGATGATGGCGATGCCGGATCTTGAATCTGAATGGACCAAAGAGTTGCGTAGATGCTCATGGTTTAATCTTCTTTGATGTCAGTGGTTATTCTTCATCAATTCTGCAACAAAGCACTTCATTTTTTCTAAATCAAACCTATATCCAATTTGTTTCATTGGCGTTTGATTGAGTGCCTTCACGATAGTTTCCTCCGAACAGGCTTCAAGACCGCCATAGTATTCGACCATGCACTTGGTATCGGTAATGGATGGGATCGATAATATCGCTCGTGTAAAACTTGGTGTTTCATAGCCCAAGATCCTGCAAAGGCATTCGTTGAGTTCCATTTCCAGCATCGCAACTGATTCGTTTGCTATTTCTCTTTCACCCGCTTCCAATCATATTTCGTCTTACCGTCCTTGTCGAGCAACAGCAGGCGGTCCTCCGTCAATTCCAGGATCGGTTCATCAACATGGTCGCCCATGATGCTAAGGATCATTTTGACTTGGGCTTCTGGTTCGCCACTGATAGTTTGCTTCTTTAGATGACCGTTTTCCACGGCCCACTTCATATTGAACTTTAAGCGAGAAGCTGATAACGCCGTTTGCCAGC
>JBEKSO010000549.1:0-20490 GCA_049516935.1 Thermoguttaceae bacterium | reverse complement strand
CAAAATTTCAATAATTCTTTACAGACAAACAAGAAACAAGATGATGTACTTTTTGCACGGGGAAGGGCCTACCAAAAAGCGAATAACTATCCTTTGGCATATGAAGATTTCAAAGAATCATTTCGGCTTTCTCCCAAAGCTGAAACAAGTGCTTGTATGGGATATTGTGCAAACAAACTCGGTTTCCATAAAGAGGCCATAGAATTATATCAAAAAGCTTTGTCCCTGGGGTATAAATCATCCTTGGTATTGCACAACTTGGGTTATAGCTACTTCCAATTAAAAAAGTTTGATGAGGCTAGCGGCTACCTTGAACAAGCCCTAGAGGACAAAAGTGACCTACAAGCCTCGCATCATGTTTTGGTTCTTGTCTATATAAATCGGGCATTCAATGGACTGTCTCCGACCGAAGTAGCTTTTGAACATGCCAAGAAAGCAATTGAACTCGGCCCCGACACAGGTGACTTGTATTTCAATACAGCCCTTCTCTATGCATGTGCAGCGGGAGACAATCCTGAAATGAAGCAGGCTGCTCTACAATACGCAGAAAAGGCCGTGGAATACGGCGTCAATCCAAAGAAAATCATCGGCACTCCTGCCTTTTCTATTCTGCAAGCGGATCAACAATTTAAAACTCTCCTGACTAAACAGCCCAGTAAGGGGCCTCTTGTAAAGTCTGAGTACTTAGTTGATCCCTTTGAGAATCATTAGTCCTGTTGTATTAATATCTCGGACTATCTAATTTATCTTCGGTCGCTCTTTTGTTGAAGAGGATGGCCCGAAGAATCTTCAATATTTGAGATCAAGCACGCCCACTTTTCTTGGCATATCTCAATTAGATTACTAGTACCAGTTTTTCCCACTCGTCTTCGAGTGTGAAAAAACCACTTCCTACCAAGTTCTGATTGCACTTCCACGCTTTCGGAACAGTTAACCTTTTTTTAAATGAGGTGTTGCCATGTTTCATTTCACAAGGACTGTCTGTATTGCTTCTCTCGCTATTGCTGGTGCAATATTGTTGCATCTTCAAGCGTCATCGGCTATTGCCGAAAACAACCTGCCGCCTATCATCTATGACTTTGGGGCAGAACAAGGACCATGGGACTTTTGGACCTTTAGCGGAAAAGTCTACGATCCAGACGACTCTGTTGAAGGAATGACCGTCTATTTTGGGGGCGTACTCGGTGAATATGGTTTTACAGCGACAGTTGATGCTGATGGCAATTTTTCCATAACCAAAGAAATCCCCGACCTTGAAGGCGGTATTGCCACTGCTCAAACCTATGATTGGAGCCTCAAGCCCTCAAATCTGGCTCAATGCTACGTTCTCGCCTGGGATTAATCGTTCTCGAATCCGTGGGCCAAAGACACCGGAGGATAGGAAACGCACTTTTGGGGACCTGCAAGTGCTATCTTCTTGATCTGAGAAAATAGAACAAAATCGTACCCGAGAGACAGCAAGCGATTCCGAACCATTTAATCCATTCAGCCACATCCTGCGACCAGAATTGGGCATTATGCAATTGTCCATCGGATTGCTGATAACGAGCCTTGACCTGTTGATAGTTGGCAGAATTATTGTAAGCGTTATCCTCACGTGACGCTTGGTGCGATGAATCGTCTGTATTCGTAAGTCCGTGTCCAAGTCGATGTAAATCGGCTGCGATTTTAGCGTGTTCCGATGCCTGTTGTTCTGTCCATAGGCCCCCTTTAAACTGGACAAGGTGGGGCCACACAGCGGAAACTACAATCAGGAGGAGACCAAAAATAATCAGCCCAACCGATCCATGCATCAACTTCATGTGAGGAGACAACAATTATTGTACGTATTCGGAATCATTTATTAAATGGTCGTCATTAACGCTTATCATATAAGCCATAACTATTTCATCTACATTATCCAACAAGAAACCTGCATGACCATCCATGAAAACAACATTTACACCTCCAAGATGATTGCTTCTAGGTGCGGAAGAAAGGTAATTAAAGTCTCCGTTTGGATCCCAAAGACCACAAGGCATCTTTTCCATCTGGGCACCAAGAATATCGGGACATGAGTATAGCACATCGACATTCGGCCCCCGGTTATTTGGCAATTGAGTCAAGCCAAAGCTAGTCTTGTTAGCTTCATACTTCGATCCTGCCATCAACTTGGGAGCACAATGCATGTCTAATGCTAGTAGACTTGAGCCATTCCAGGGCAATGCCCACGCACCACGTTGGTCCTGCTGATTGTTGCGAACACGGACCTCGGACAACATCAGTGTATGTGAGAGCCCATCAATAACCATTCCGCTATTTTGCCCATTACCGATCAGAGCACCTGGATATTTCATCTGTAATTCAACGTGATAGGGACTAACAAATGCAGCATAGTTGCCCTTTGCGAACTGCTTATTTAAAGTCAATTTCGGATGAACGAAATACTTTCCCTGTGCTGAATCACTGGGGCAAATCAATGTCGATATACTGGTAGATTGAGGATCACCTGATTGAGTAAGAATGGTTTTTGAAAAGTCTAGCCGATCATAAAGTTGATGTTGTTCGATGTATGGCAAAATTAGAATTACCCAGCTAAACATTTTCCCAGTTTGAGGATAGTACACATTGTTAGAAATATTGACCATCCCTGATGGCGGAAACATGTCCTGTTTACTTTCATATGCTCCTATACCTAAACCGAGTTGATGGAGATTATTGAGACATGTCATTCGCCTAGCGGCTTCACGTGTACGTTGAATGGCAGGCAGCAACAAGGCGAGGAGCATTCCGATGATTGCAATCACCACCAGAAGTTCAATGAGAGAAAATGCCGAAAGATGTAGTGATCGTTGGCGGTAATTCTGCTGGAAGCAGGGCTTGTAGGCTGCAATGCATTTGCATTCAGTCCGTGGCAGAATATTGAAGCACATGAGGATGTCCTTTGAGCCCTATTAATTCACCAGGTAAGACAAGGTAAATATGATTATATAAACTGAATAACGATGGTTCAACAAACATCAAGAAATATTTATCCTTTTAAAAGAGAATGACGGTTTCTTGAAAAGGCAAAAGAAAAGTGCGACTCCCCCTTCAAGGGATGGGGCAGGGAATCCCTTTAGACGAAAGAGGAGTCGCATATAGCATTTACTCCTTTGCAGCGAGTTTAGTACTCTCACTGACCCTCAATATAATGAACATAATGACGCAATTCCCTCATGTCAAGCACCCGATTGATAGCAATTATTTACAAATCCATAGAATTTCATTGCACCCAAATGCCAGCCAGAAGCCAATGCTGCTTGATGGGTTGTTTTGGATATGTGCTACAACTCCGTGCGGAAGCACGGTAGTGGAAGTGATTGTGCGGCATTGCCGACCTGCCGAATTATTCGCTGATGCCCAGTTCCCGCATCAGTCTGTGTACTTTTCGTTCCTTCCGCATAACTGCCTTGATTGTCTTTTTCTTTTTATCCGGTGAGAGTAAATCAAGTCCCTCCAAATAGACACAACTCTTTCCTGCTGGATAATCGGTGACCAGGCTCACCGTGAAGTTTTCCATCCCTTGTGATCTCAAGAACCGAACGAGTTTCTTGTGAAACGAGCGGAAATCGCCCTCAAGGACCAATCCAACGGTTCCATGCCGGAATGGATGCCCCCGCCCGCCCTCGCAGGATGTGAACGTCTTGAAGCCTGCCTTCCTAAGGAGTAGGACGACATCACGAATGCCAGGGTCGAGATCACTGGGGTAAAGTTTGTTGCGAGCCATCTTTCTTGCGCCTCTCCTAGACCGCCAAATTATTCTCCGATTTCTAGTACGGCTATAATTATCATTACAATAGGATTCTCGATGCCCTTCCTCTGCCCCATGTCGATGTCAGGTTTGACAAGCTTGTACCACTCATCAAATGAATACTCCATCTTCTTCAACTCATCCACCATTATAAGCTTAGCCCGGTCCAGTTTGAATCTACCAGATCCGAAACCGAGTAGCGGAAAGATGCTAGAGTGAAAGCCTTTCTTACTGGCAAACCGAATAATAGCCGTGGTGAGCCTGCCACCAAATGCCGAAAAACAACCCCTTTTACCCGTTTTTTTCAGATTATTCAGTACTTCTGTCACAAAATAGGCTTTGCCATTGTGTTACGAATTGCCCTATAAATTATAGATGTTATGCTTGTTTAGTCAGTCGTAACCCAGAATTGGAGATATAGATATGGCGAAGAAACAGAAGGTCAACAAGACCCAGGCCGTGCGTGACTACCTGAAGGACCATCCGAAGGCCATGAGCGGAGAAATCGCTGCGGCATTGAACAAGAAAGGCACCAAGATCACGCCGAGCCACGTCGCTAACATCAAAACTAAATTCAATAAAGCCCGCACTGCTAAGAAAGCGGCGAAGAAAAAGATGGCCCCTGAACCGACAGCCCCAGTTGAAAAAGCGGCAAACTCCGTTACCGTGGAGCAAGTGAAAGCGGTAACCCAGACGATCAAAGCAATTGGTGGGTTTGACCGTCTCAACGAACTGCTGGGACTCATCCGAGAGGTTGGCGGCTTGCGACGGTTTAAAGACCTGTTGGACGCTATGCAGTAGCCGAAGTGGACGAAACCACTAACCTATCTCCATTTTGAGAACTCTCAAGGCCCGTGGCCTTCCTGTTGCGAGGCACATCGGACGCACTGTGCCGCATAGAACTTTGCCATGGCATGACGAGGTAAGCACAATGCTGGTCCTAACTCGTAAGACGAATGAAAGTATCATCATCGGAGAAGACATCGTCTTGACGGTGATCGAAATTCGCAGTGGCAAGGTGCGGCTGGGGATCAAGGCCCCGAGGGAAGTGTCGGTCCATCGCCGTGAAATCTACGAAGCTATCAAGAGTGGTGAAGTTCCAAAGGAAACCAGTTAGCCGAAGCGGACGAAACCACGGTTTGACCTACCGCCATTTCGAGAACTCTCAGGCCCGTGATTTTCCTGTTGCGAGGCACACTGTACGCACTGTGCCGCAAAAGGAATGGCTTCAAGGCGGGATTTGGGGATCTGTTCACCACACGTCTCGCATTGGCCATAGCTGCCGTCTTCGATCCGTTGGAGTGCTGCTTCAATCTGATCTAGGGCGTCCTCTTCGCTCCCCAATAAACTCAGCGTGAGTTCCTGATCGGCATTGTCACTACTAATCTCTTCCATGTCGGTCGGTATGTTGGTGGTCATTTTGTGGTCCTTCAAGGAATCATCTTCCATCTGAGTCATGTCACCCAGAAGGCTTGCTCGCAAAGCCAGAAGTCTTTCCCGTTGAAGCGTCAAGTCTATTTTCGTCATTTCGTAGAGCCTTAATAAAGTTTGGTAGTTCAGTATTTCCGTCAATTGTTTTTGGTGAGGGGGTTGGTGGTCAAGCAGGAGAGCCCAACTGGGTCATCGGTGGATTACTGTCGATAATCTCGCCCGTGGCCGACACCGTCAGGTAATAGGACAGCCCAATGCGGGGAGCAATCGTTACGGCAGAATCTTTATTTGGCTCGGGCTGTTGCCAGATATTGACTCAGTACTTTCCATGATGGTGTCGGGATATCTCCAGGCGGTCCAGTCGAGGTGGCTTGCCGATCTTCGCCAACACTTGGGACTTGATCTTTTCCGTGTGGTTCGGCACTGCCGCAGCTTCGTCCTTGTTCGGAGAAGTGTTCTTGGCTTTTTCCATTATTTCCTCGGGTTGGTGAAAGGCGATGACAGTGATCTACGACATTATACCTTTTTTTCTGTTCAGTACAGACAAGAGTGCCTTTTTCGCCGGAGACGATTCAAGCTTCCAGTCTCATCGCCAGTTCCAGAACCAGTACCAGTAATCATCGATAAACTGAAGGTTGGGACTATCATCGGGCATTCCCAACTCGATCAACGGCAAGTTGATCTCGTATTTCCCCTTGCGGGTCTTGCAATAAATGCCATCCAAATCATCCCAGATGTCCTTGGCTGGGTCTAACAATTCCAGCACGGTGCAACGGTACTGCACTTCTTCAAGCGAGGTCGTTGGCTCGGGATAGTGAGCGGTGAACGGGAATGACATTCTCGCAGACAGATAGTTGTGGTATCTGGAGAGAGTCTCTTCATCAACGTTGGGCAAATGTTCGCCCCATGCCCCGAGAGCCTCGATGATCCGATCCCTTTGGTCAAGCCTTGCGTTCGATTCGGCAACGACTTTCAGACAATTTCCAGGAACATTAGTGACAGTGGCTAACATAGTCTCACCTCCATGAGAATGGACGCAGGAATCATCTGTTAATGGATTCCAAATGTCTTTCGCCACAAAAAACAAAAAAAGCCGACATGGTGGAACACCCGAAGATATTCGACCACGTCGGCTTACTCTTCAACGAGCCTCACGGCAGAGCCGAGTTGCTCTTCATATAGTCATCCGGCGACTTCTGTCCATTATACAGCCTGGAATGGGGAGCACTATAGCACTTAATCGACACGCCCCTTTTGGAAGGATGGGCAACTTATCTAAAAATCACACTGCTATCATTGTTAGCATCCCTGTATCAATAAATTCTTTCGGGGCCTCGATGCCGAGGCGGATTTCAAGGATTGCGACCGTGATCTGTTCATCAATGACAATACTTTGATCGGCTTGAGACAATCTGGCTGGCTGAAAAGAATGATTGAGGTCTTCGATCAGGAAGGGCAATCAACCTGGACGAGAAAATGGGAAAAGCGGCATGAAAAGGGCATTTTTGTTTGAATGGTAAAAGAAAAGCCCTGCCTGTCATGTGGGGCAAGCAGGGCGTATCTCACGAAGCCCACATCACTTCCTGCGATACTGCTTCCAACCGTAGGCAGCATCCGTCCGCCTGATTCAGAGGTTACCATGAATCGGCGGTAATGCAAGGGGCAACTTGTCATTTTGACAAGTTTGACTCCTTGCAAAGAATAATTTTGCAAGGAGTAGTTTCCAACTTTCTAGCGAACTTCTGCAAATGTCCTCGCCCATTTTGAGCATCTATCGGTTATCGACCCGAAAATGTTCATGCAGCTAATGTCTGATGCTCCGCACCAATCTTCACGTCGGATCTGCATTGTCGGGCAGTTCCCACACGGCGTCATCGTTGGCGACGATGTTTATCTGGTTGCCCCCCACATACACTCCCACCAAATCCACGTCGGTGGGCAGTTCTTCCAGACATTCAGAGTACAGGTTCGCCAATTGGTTGGCCGTCAGGCCCTCGGGCACGTCGGCCCCAAGCTGGGCGAGCCTTTCTTTCACATCCTCTTTGTCGAGGATCAGAAGCCTTACGATCTTCATAGCCTTTTCCCTTTCTTCGTCTTACTACTATTCACATTTATCTTCGTCTGCCCGTATCTTCAAGGGTTATTATCCCTCCTCAACGATTCTCTTCAGTTTCTTTAAGGTTTTCTCACCTACTAGACTACCAAATCGGGATACGAGCCAAATAATCGCCCACACAAAGATGTTGATTTTAGGGGCAGCTATAGCAACCTGCTCGTTCACCATCGTTTTGATTCCCAGGTCTTCCAACTCATACGTGAGTGTTGCAGAGGCGGTATGTTGGCTTGAATCCGAGATAGTCGATCTCACTTCGATTCTTTTGTCGAGTTGTAGATCAGTGATTTCGCAACGTGTCGAGGTCGTCTTCGTTCCCATCCGAAAGTCCATCGTGTAGACCGAACCGATCCGACCACCCGCTGTACTTATCTGCTCGCACTTGCCAATCTTGGCATTAAAGAGACTCCAGAGATCGGGTGAAGCGATGTACGGCCAAACCTTGTCGATGGGAGCATCAATCACGATGGAGTCGTTGAAGAGCATATTCTTCACTCATCCCAAGCATTGCTATTCTGTTTTTTTAGGCAGCACTTTTTGAATTTCCTTCCGCTACCGCAGGGACAGGGATCGTTCCTGCCGATCTTCTGCTTTTTGGATGACAGTGGTGGTTCTTCATAATCATCCTCAAGCGGTTCAAAATCATCTTCGTCCCGACCACCACCTAATTTCCCAAATTTTTCGGCATAATAGTTTTTTCTCTGCTCCTCGTCATGCTTGGATTCCTCCGTCCACTGATCGAATTCAGGGATAGTGACTTCCATCAACTTGCAGGTAGTAAGGAGATCTTTCCGCAATCCAAGCATTTCGGGATCGTCGAGCGGTCCTTTTATAATTACTTGTCGCAGAGGCTCGATGCCCTCGAATGAAAATTGCCGCAATAATGCCTGACCAAGCCACACCCTGAGGTCGGTATCCTCTTCCTTTGGCAAAAATTCCAGGCACTTTCTTACAGTCAGGTCCGAGTGAATACACTCTAACACGCTATTTGCAAACAGGCGATAACTCCAATCGGCCTGGGCGTAGTCGGCACAAACGGTCTCGACCACATCATTCGTGCCGATTTTCCATAACGCCCGTTCCCCTTCTTCGTGCAGTAAGTCATCGTCTTCATGTAATTTCTTGACAATCAGTGGTACTGCTGCTTCCAACCGCATTTCACCTGCTAACCGCACGGTCAAAGATTCCATCCACATCATAGGGTTGTTTGCATAATCCTCGACCTGCTCTGTCAGTATGCTCAATACCCTCTCTGTATACCTTTCTCCACTGCGGGCAATGGCTTCGACGAGACGATTAGCGTGGGGTAAGTTGACTTCATTGATATATTGTTTGGATTTATTCTGTTCGCAGAATTCTTGGAGTTCAGCCCAGCAAGTGTCTGGATCTGCATTTAGTAGCCGTATACGCTCTAAAACTGACTCACGGACTTTAAGATCAAGTCCTTCGATGTTTAGGATGGCAGATTGATGTTTTGAAAGCAAATGAGCGTCGGTTTGAGTCAGAAGATCAATAAGTACCAAAGTGTATTTCTGCCAACCTTCGTCGTCTATATCTTCTACCTTGGAAAGTTCCCCCAGCACCCACAATAAGGTATCATCCGTTTGGGCTAGCCCTTTCCGTAGGGCAAAACAAGAAACCGCATTCTGCCAACCGTATTTTTCCACGGACTGAATGAACAATGGCATTACCGTTTTCTCTTGACTGAAACAATCGGCAAAATATTGCACTGCCATTGCCCGCACGTCCTGGTCATGATGCAGAATGGCTTCTTTAATTTTGGATTCGGAGAGTCTCAAGGTAAAACTCCTTCTGTTTTCCAGCTTTCTTCATTGTTTCAAATGCTTTTTGATAATTTGATGTGCTGCTTGGCGTGAAATACCCGCCGCAAGACCGATAATTTCATATTCGTAACCTGCCTTTTTCGCAGCAATCATGCAACGAGCCATTTCGTCTCTGGTTTTGGCCTTGCGTATTCTCATCAGATTGGGACTGCCGAGAATGTGTTTCTCTTTGAATTCCTTCCTCACTTGCCGTGATGTCGAGTCTGCCCAATAGGTATTACCTGGTGCGTGAGGCTTGAACTTGTTAAATCTCAGCAATAGTGCATTTTTACTTGGAGTATCACCAATAACCTTTTTGAAGACTTCGTAATTCTGCCACCTCTTTGACAACAATCCAGATTGCTTCAAGCGATACCATAATAAATTCGTCCGCACCTTTGTTTGTTTTTCCCAGGAGCATTGGCGGCATTGGGTGGAGAGCTTCCCGACGAGGTTGGATTCGTGTACATGTTTTTGCACACCGCAATCGCAACGGCAAAGCCATATCCTGTGGGCGACTTTTATCCCGGCATATTTTAACACAAGCCATTTTCCGAATCGCCTGCCAGTTAAATCTTAGGGAAAATAAATTCTATAACTATCCCAAGCACAACGCCGACATTGTTTGGATCTTGCTTTAATTAGGCCATACTCGTCCACATATATTTGCACACCGCAATCACAACGGCAAAGCCATGTCCTGTGAACGAACTTTTTCCTGGCATATTCTTGTACAACCCATTTTCCGAATCGCATTCCAGTCAAATCTTTGGGAGGAATAGGTCGCTTAGTTCTTTTGCGAGTAGTTTCAGGTTGTTTTTTCATGACATCGACCTATCCCGACGCACCGCCTATTCTACCCAAAACGGTTAAGCAAAGATAGAATATCTCACATGAAACGCCACTGGATCGAGTACGCTGAAAATTGGACTCCAGGTCCGATGACTTATTGGGTGCATATCCTATCGGATGCCGATCCGAAGGTGCTTAATCCTCCTGTTCCTAATTTGCTTCCAGGCAAGGGCTATGCCGTTTATTATGTGGAAGTTGCAGGATTCACCTTTCAGTTTGCTTCCCTGGCCGAGATGCGAGTGGCTATTGACACGCTCGGAAAGAAACTATTACCCAACACATTAAGGCTGGCTCAAGAGCGTGGAGGCAATGGATGAACATTGGTTGAGAAAGATGCCCGACTATACAAAGCCGTGGCGTTGTCGGGAGAAGATGGTTAAGTATCTGAATAAGGTATTGGAAGAGTTTGAAGCCCATTGAACTTGTCAATGACAAGTTTGACTGGTTGCAGGGAGTTGTAAGCTGAAGATGAAATCAAGTGAAAGTTTCTACTTGTCTATTTTTCCGTAGGACAATCACAGTTGCCTTGTGATACAGTGATGAATGTTCTGTATCCGAACTTGCTCCACGACAAATTACTCGCTGTGTATTTCGAATGGCAGCTTTGAAGAATGTAATAGACCTTTCGGGGCATATCTGATTGACCTTTGATTCAAAGTTTATAAGGGATTCTACGGCAGAATGGGAGCTTTAGTCAACCCAGTTAAACTGCCCCCCTCTTTTTATGTGCTTGCAGTTGTACAGGAAAATGTTAGGGTGATTGTTGTCTAAACATCTCATTACTTGTATCAGCAGGGAGATACTTCATGCCCGGTTTCGAACGCCCCTTCTTCCCGATTATCTTCGTTCGTGGTTATGCCGGAAACGATAGCGAGATTGAAAGTACAGTTGCCGAACCCTATATGGGATTTAACCTAGGTTCGACTAAGTACCGACAAGCTTGGGATGGCAGCGTACATCGATACTACTTTGAGTCACCTCTTCTACGTTTGATGAAAGACTACGGTTATCAAGATGTATATTCGGGCGGTCAAGAGATGCCACTTGATTGTGAAATTGGGCCAAAGTCTATCTTCATTTATCGGTATTACGACGAACAGTATTTTGACGCTTTAATGGGAAGAAGCGGGGATTCAACGGCGATATCTGGTGAGTCACGCAAGATCGAAGAGTTCGCCGAAGGATTGAGCCGTCTGATTTTAAGAATTCGAGATCGTATGTGTGGCTCAGATCAAACTGCTAAAGAGGCTTTCCGAGTCTACCTTGTTGCTCATTCCATGGGTGGCTTAGTATGTCGATCATTTTTACAGAATACACAAATCGGTGATTCCGAAGCTCGAAAGTGTATTGACAAGGTTTTCACATACGCTACACCTCACAATGGCATTGATTTTAAAATCATAGGTAATGTTCCTGGTTTCTTTACATTGAATGATGCCAACACTTTTAACCGAAAGCGTATGGCAGAATACCTCGCACTCCGTGATGAAAGTGAGCCAGCCAATCTGGAAGGTAAGTTTTATCCCGAGAGGTTTTTTTGTCTCGTCGGGACAGATTGGCAGGACTATGCTGTTGCTTACGGGTGGGCTAGCCGTTTAGTTGGTCCGATGAGCGATGGTCTTGTTCGAATTGCTAATGCAACAGTCTATAGTCAAACCAGTGCTGATAGCCCAAAGAAACACGGACCCAATGCTTTTGTAAGCCGAAGTCATTCTGGATATTTTGGAATAGTAAATTCAGAAGAGGGCTATCAGAATTTAATCCGGTTTCTCTTTGGAGATATGCGAGTGGATGGTGTATTGGAACTTGACAGCATTACTCTTCCCAAAGATGTCCAAAAAGCTAAAGATGATGGCAAACAGATTCGAGCGTCTTACCACTTCGAAACTGTCGTCAGAGTGCGAGGATATGATTGGGTACTACATTGTCGCACTGTTCGAGATGAATCAGCAGTATTTCGCACCTATGATGAGATGTTTCCCAAGAACGGCAGTAAGCCTCGTTGTCCATACCTTTTTTCCATCTTCCTGTCAGCTATGCAAAAGGTAAAAGCCAATCGTCCCTCGCTAGGATTTGCAATTGATCTAAATGTTCTGGTTCCTGAATACGAGATCGATGGTACATGGTGGCGAGACCAGCATTACAAAGGGAGTTACTTGTTCCAAGATACCATTATAGTAGAAACGACACCTCAGAAATCCGATAGCGGAGATGTGACCTATAAAGTGCGATACGGACTAAATTCCAAAACCCCAAATCAATCTACCAAAACTGTAGAAGTTGAGGCAACAACAGATGGCAAGTACATCTGTCGCATTCCGATTGAAAGTGGAACGATACCAGGAATAACGGGAAGGTTGGTGCTTACAGCAATAGAATGGCGTTGATATGTTAGTGTGGGAGCTTTTGGATGTGATATTTGAGTTCTATGTCCTTTACCCTGAAATAACCCATTCAATGGGCCTAACAATTAGAAATGATTAAGGAAATATCTTATGGGTATTAAAATTAAAAAACCCAAGTTGCCAGAGCCTTCGAAAGTTGTAAAGGAATGGCAGAATAAAGTGAAGAGTTGTGCAAAAGGAATAAAACTTCCAGATATCAAAAAGATTGCACAACACAAAGCAGACGCATTGGCCGTTGCTTATCAAAATACTCAAGGTGATGGGGGTGATTTTGAGGATTGCGTCGTCGTCGTGGCGGCTGGATGTGCAGCTTTGGGGGCGGCAGAGGGGGGCGTTATTGGGGCGGCATTAGGAGCGGGCGGTGGTGTACCTTTAGCTCGCATATCTTGCAGAAGAGTATTTCCACAAAAGTGATCTTATTTTTAACGATAAGCGGATAACTTGCATGCCTTAGCCTCTTGGGTGGACAACAAAATATAGGCAACATATTGTAATCATTAAACGATGCTACTGATGGAATTGCTCTAATGAGTGAGTGGATACTATCGTTTATTATAGTCTCTATGGAGAGCGTTTATGTTCAATCGCACTATGATACTTGCAGTATTTTGGGCAGCATGCTTAGCCTTTTTCGGCTACCTGTTAATATTATCCATTGTGCTTGTTACTCCTGTCGAAAACCAGGAAGCAGTCAAGTCACTTAGCACAGCAGCAACGTCTTTTTTTGGATTTCTTGGGCTGATTATAGGGCACATTGTATCTAAACTTACAAATCCAGCGGAAGTGCATAGCAGCAACAATCTGAAACCAGACGAACCAGCAAATGATTGGATGTTAGACAAATACAAAACAAAACTTGAAGAAACCATTGGTATCGCAAATAAATACATGACAATTGCTGACCATAATGCGTTTGTGGCGATTAAAGCACTTAGCTATAAGGCAGCATTTTCTGTCACTATATGTTTTGCAATTTGCCATATCATTTCTGCTGGCATTCAAGGTTTAATCCAAGAACACTTCTCAACTGAGAAACTTGTAGGTGTTTTATTTTTTGTCGTTTCTTTTGCACAAAGCGAAATATTACTCATCTGTGCTATTGCAATCCCATTATTCAGCTATAAACATTTTCTTAAGCAGGCTGGTAACTCAAAGTATGCTCAGAGAGCTAAATATTGCACACGAATAGGGGGATTGGGATTGTTCTCGGTAGGTTTCATATCATTAATAACACAAAGTCCAGAGCAACTCTCCGCATTCTTTGCAAATGACACTTTATTGTCCATTCCGACATTTCATATTAACTATTTAGTTTACCTGGGGGTTGTACGTATCATAATATATCCCATTATTGGCATATTGACCTGTTATGTATTCCGTTATATTTAGCTGACAAGCGACGGAAATAAGTAAATTCCACAACGCCTAATAATGCTCACTGATCCAACTTCGGCACGTAGATATCAGCATCATAGCCCAAGCCTGGATAACATATTAGGATAATAACCATGATAAATCCATAAGTGTCTTAAATTACATTTGATAATATGTAATTTCAATAGTTCACTCCTCGGCAGAGTCGTATGCCGGAGAACTATCTTCCTGTAGATCTTTAATGGTCAACTTATTTATGGGCAAAGACTTTTTCCGATTTTTGGCGGAATCAGTCTTGTTAAATATCTGATCGGTGGATTTCGTATCGACTTTAATATTGCCCTTCTGATCCGCAGTGAGGATGATATCCCCATCCCATCCAGTGGCATAGATATTCTTTGTGATCTTACAGTCAACTGGACTTTGTGAGGCTTCAAATACTTTTGTTTCAATGGGTTTGGAGCGATTATCGGGAATGAACTCGTCCAGCAAATCGATAACATTCTTACGAGGATGTCCGTAAGCATAAGTGGTGAATTTACTGCTGGAATTCTCGCCAAAGTTCCAATGCCCAACTCCAATAAAGGCATATTCTGGTGTCATTGCTTCCAGCAATGCTTCAGTCGTTGCGTTATACGATCCGTGGTGTCCAACGTGCCATACATTTACATCGAGTCGGTCTGTATTTCGATAATATGCAACCAGGGTTTGAATGGCGGGGGCTTGTAAATCGCCCGTGAATAGAAACGATGTCGGGCCAAAATCGACTCGAATGACCAAACTCTGGTTATTCAGATTCTTATAATCTTTTGCAGACCATCCTGGATTTGTTGGCATCCCTCCAGACAAAACGACAATACTCGGATCGCATTTGTCGCATTTCAATGGATCGATTATGTCATCAGTGAGACCTGTTTTATTGGGCAAGGCTGTAATTTCGTCGTCTTTGACTTCACGAATATGAGTTTTGAGTTCTCCTGAGTTGACCTTATCCCTGATCCATCGCACTTGGCTTCCACCAGAACCGCTGGTGATACCGTCATCGACGTAATTGGTTACCGTGCACACATCCATGATTCGCTTCAGCCCCATCGCATGATCGATGTGTGGGTGAGTTATAAAGACTGTCAACAGCGTTTTGTGCAGATCGGGTCGGGCATCAAGAACATCAGTCAAATAGGTTACTAAATGTTCGACATGCTCTTGGTCTTGGGCACCAGTGTCTATCATGACGGCACCACAGGGAAATTCAAGTAATGCACATGCTCCCTGGCCCACATCGATGAAATGGGCTTTCATTTCAGGTGTAGCAGCCCCCGAGGGGATCGCCCAGAACAGGAAATATACTACAAAAGCGAACTTATAGACTTTCGATGTTTGGTTCATATCCAACTCCTTTGAAAATAAGGGTGAGAATTGTACGAGACCAAACTCGCTGCCCTAGTAGAGTGCCAATGCCAGAAATGCATGGGAAAGCAAGTCCTTACATTTTATATCAGCCAAAAGGAAATGCAATCGTTTTCGGGATTAATTATAAGACTGTTAGTGACCTATGCCTGGGTAATGATCTATGAGGCGTTATATGGGGGTAAAAACACTAATATTTTATCTGTTTTTTAAAAATAATGTAAAATAATCTCAAATAACTCTCCATAGGAAGATTTTACCATCAAGGAGAAGTTGTATGGAATTCTCCCTAATCACTTGAGTCTTCCCGATATTATTTTTGCAAAATAAATGACCGCAAAGAGCTAGATGATGCATAGGAATACTACAGGTTCAAATCTTTTCGACTGCCCCATAATGGGCATGGTAAATAAATTAGATAAACCCTCCCCACTATAAATGTTGCTCAGCACTTGTATCTTTTGATTTCATATATTTATAATATTGTCAGTTGCTGATGGCAGAGTGTAATTCCTTTTTGTTATTCAACATTTGCTTCTAAGGTAATGCGGAGCCGTTGTATTTGTTTCCAGAACTTACTATTTCCACCATTTCGTCAGTGGCTATTTACTCTCGCATTGAAGCAGTGGCCGAATCAAATAAAAGCATAAAGTGGTAATCATGGGATCTTGGCCGTGGGTATGTGGCATTTGTGGGATTGGGAGCGTTATGGGACTAATTATAGGTAACATAATTCACGTCCGTGATTATTTTCGTCCTCAATGGTGGTCAGTAAGTTCTACAACAGCAATGATTCTATTTGGAAGTTTACTCACATATGGATTTATGTCTGATAGTTTTGATGGTATAATCTTCAAAAGCTTTGCTTTTGTACTTCCATTCTTGGTATTTATTGCCTTTATGGCAACATTGTCTGAAATGAAGACAAAACTTCCTTATCCAAGTCCTGTTGTGACTTCGCTTTTGGCTTTTGGCACGATAGTATTTATATCAATAATATTGTGGCCAATTACCGTACCTAAAATTGTTAATATTACTTCTTATGAAAACAATCGAGTATCTGTTATTGTCGAGCCCCACGTCATAAATGGTTTTATTACAATTGCCGTGCACAACGTTACCTCGAAAAAATGGTCATTAGAAAAACCTCAATCCGTAAACCAAACCGCTAAAACTTTGGATTTCACGCCTCAAGTAACTGAGGGAGATAATGAATTCATCCCTTTCTATTCTGCTACATTAAGAGATTACTATCAGACCATAGACAAAATCTCCGCAGGCAATTTCGAGGGATGTTCTCATGGAAATATGGTTACATTTACCGTTCCTTAGAAAGGAGAATATCTAATGAATCTATTCAAAAGATCCTGGTGTTGCGTTTTTGTTTTTGGAATTATTGCATCTGTGACTATCTCTGTAATGGCAGCAGACAAACCTTCCAATGACAAAGCTACCGATGACAAGGTGTCTAACGAAAAAACTTCGAAGGACAAATTACCTCCAACCAGGATAGAGGGCGATGATGAGGTTAAAACCTCACAGGTTAAACTAAAAGTATTTATTGATAAAGAGTTATTGGATAAGCTTGGTAAGGCCAAACAAGATCTATGGTTAGGCGTGCGTCCAGATGCTCAATCTGATACTATTTGGGTACAGTCTGGGAAAGTATTAGATGAGGAAATAAAGCGGACAGTCAATGTTGGGCCTGAAGGAACGGTCAAGGAGGGCTACACTATCGTTTTGTTTTCAGTCCGAGCAGGCAGCATAAAGAATGATGGAGCGATCAAAGTCGAAACTCTGAAAAAAGATCCAGATTATAAGATTCACGCTCGGAAAGAGGTAGAACGTATAAAATAAGCGTGGACGAGACTTTGTTGAGATTGTGGAAGTAACACATAGTTTCCACTCCCATCAGCGGAAAGGCGATGAACTGAAATCCCTTTTCGTGGGCAAGGGCCATTGCATTCCACACTGATTGACGGATCAACCATGCAGATGCCCGCCAACGTCTTGGTTGAGGAGATCACCTTGGATGATTTGGATGTTCATTTGGCGGCAGTGGTCGGTCGAAGGCAGCCGGTGGGAACGCCCTGGACATGCGTTATCACATCTTGTTGTTACTCATGCCCCGCTTCTTTTCTCAGGAGATGCCATCTTCTCCTTTAACGCCTCAACATGAAAGGAGAAAACACGGACACCCTCCAAAGTCGGACGATAGTATTGGCCGTCGAGGACAACGAGATGAGCGTCCAGTAGCTTACGTTTCCCTCGTTCGAAGCGGGGGCTCTTGTACAATGTCAAATTCAAGTTCTGCGAATGGCCAACAGCAACTACGTTGCCAAGTAGTCGCAAGGCGGCTGGCGACAACGTAAGTAAAGTCTCGATCCGCTTTCGATCTTCGGGGCCTGTCCCGTCGAGTTTACTCCGCAGATATTCCTTTTCTTCTGTCGGCATGGTCTCGGCCCCGGCCTCAAGTTCCATTCCTGCGACTTTGAATTTGAAAATACGGTTGAGCAACCTATTCAAGGATTCTCGGTAGGAGTAGCCAAGCAGCACCAACAACAGCAAGGGCCATGCCAGTTCATGGAGTAGATTAATTGCGAATTCGGATAGTTTCTGATCGTGTGCGACAAACCACAACACCACAGAGACAACGATCACAACTACAACAATGAGGCACCAGGTACCCCATGACGCCCGAAGGTTCGGCGACCACTCTTGCCAGAGCTTCTTGATTTTAGCACACATATTTCATCCTCCGCACTCTAAATTCGAGCGATGGGACCCCATCGTCAATGTGTCCGTCTTCCAGTGCAGACCTGTTGTTCGACAACAATTCCAGCTTGCCACCGAGGCGTATGGTCGCCTATGTCGGATATCTTGCCTTTGCCGTTGAGTTGCTTGGTGTCCATTACTTGCTACCTTCCCTGGTCCATGACACATAAAGATCACCAGTCTCATGATCTACTCTCACTTCACCAAAAGAGATTTCTGGCAAGATCGATGGATCAAATGGGCGAACCGGATTTGGATGGAGCACACCGACCATCATGACTGGCTCAAAAATCAAACCGCAAAGCAGTAATCCAGAAATGGAACTGCGAGCATTATCAATCTGACCATCCGGAGTGAATTTGATGAATGTCGCTAAGCCAAGCTCTGATTCACACAATGTGGGGCCGATAGAAGCCCCGGTCTTCTTATCAAGTATAACTGTCGGCGTGTATTTTCCCGTCAAAAGCATGTCGGGCCACGGCGGCATGAATGAGTGCATCGCTGCATTGGAGTGAAATGTACCAACGGCCAACAGAACCGGAGCATCCTGATTTGAGCACTGTCCTGCTTTTTTATTACAAGCATAAAAAATCAAACGATTGAGAGTCCCTGGATTTCTCGCCGAGCAGTCTCCATCCACTAATCCCGTTTCATGAGTCGCCACCTCTCTTGTGATGCACTTAACTTCGACATAGAATCGCTTCTCATACCTATGACAAAGATAATCTGGTCCTCCCTGATCTCCTTTCGTGTCCTCATTGGGCTGTACCTGAACGGAAAGGCTTTGTAGCATTTGCCGGACTCGTGCTTCACACAATGCGGCCTCTTCATCATTGTTTAGAAGCGTATTCCATTTTATTAGATATCGGCGATCAAAGCCGGACAACCATTGTCGATGCTCATCGACGAGTCTGTCAAAGAACGGATTAGGACGTAGTGGGTCTACCATATCTTATTCCTCCTCATGCCCGCCAGTAACCGTTTTGACTTCGGCCAGGAGAACTCCAACGATTGTAGTGCGGAATCTCAAGAATGGTGTCATCGTCACGATGGATGGATCGCCATGCATTTCTATGGTGTGGCAGGAGAGCCAGCTATGGCCGCCTTGATTGGCTTAAGTCTCAGGGCAACGAACACGGAAAATGCTAATGTAATGCAACCGTAGACAATCTCCCACAAGACCAGCAGAACCGTCCTGATGGTATCCACAGTCCAAGGAACGAATATCGCCTTCACGTCTCTGCCCTTTGCCTCCACAATCTCCCAATCCGAAGTTCCAGGATGATCTTTGATGTACTGTTTGGCGTTATCTGTGTAGATAAAGCCAGCGGCATCCGTGCTGCCGTCGGAAAAATGGAATACAAAATGGCTCGATAAGAAAAAGTATAGCAATAACGATAACACCACACCAACGGCTCCTCGCAAGAGATGAGAGTCAAGAACATCACTGTCTCGGTTCTTGTAGAATTCATAGCACAACATGTACACGAATATCTCAATGATAACAGTAACAAATGCAATTGCCTCTCGTTCAGGCCAGGGTGGTCCCAGCTTTAGGATGAGGTCGAGCAACGAACTACCCGCAGCCGCCACAAATAACCATTTCCAAAGTGATTGTGCTTGGCTTACAAACAGCCAGAAATCTTTCCAAGCCTGTTTTGGGTTCATATTTTCCCCTTTCCATGTGATTATGGAAGCACGATCTCCCCTTGTTTGTCGATCAACATCTTGCCCGTAATTTTAGTCTCAGCCGAATATTGAACCTGGAAGATGTACGATCCACTAATGTTAGCCTTGTTATCAACCGGTTGCTCCCACTGTGTGAGGTCCTTATCGTTGCCTAACTTCTTGAGAATCCAGTAATCAAATGCGGTTACGAAGTACACTCTGCCTCCTGGTTTAGAGGTCTTAAACTCGACCTCATGAAGCCTGACTTGGCTCAGTTTCTCTAACTGAATATCCATGGGGGTCTTGTCGTTGACCGCCTCCGTTGCTCCATTCATTTTGGCATATCTGTCGAACATCTCCTTAATGGTCTTTTGGGCATCAGGCACAAACGCTGGTGAACGTTGTGTGGAAGTCTGGGTCGTCTGAAGCTTGGATATCTCATTTTCCACACTCTTTTCAAGCTGTATAATATACGGCTGCCACCCCTCCTGTTTGGGCCTAGCTTTGAATACCTCGGCCACTAATTGTGTGCGGACAACTGGACCAATCGGCAATTTCGGAAGTGTCTTTTCAATCGACTGCAATTGATAGTAATACTTTTGCCCTTCCTTTTTCCAATAGAACTGAATAATTCGAGGGTCCTGCTGAACCGCTTCAGTGACAGCCGTTCGCACTTCCGTAGCGGTGGGGATGATCTTGGAACTCGTATCCGTCGTTGTTTGAGACAACAACAGATCGCAGGCAAGGAAACCAAGAATCGGAAAAAGCCAAACTATTTTCAGTCTCATTACTGGAACTCCTTTGGTGTCAGTGGTTCAGTAGTGCGGAATTGGAATAGACGGAAGTGGACGATCAGACTTGTGGACGAAT
>JBEKSO010000548.1:0-2733 GCA_049516935.1 Thermoguttaceae bacterium | reverse complement strand
GAGGATGATTTTTTCCTGGCGTTCGCCGATCAGGCGCGAGGCCCTGGCCAAGGCCGCGCTGGCGCGAAGACTTTGAAATTCGGCGGACTCGGACCTGTGCAGGTCCAGGCTGCCGCTTTTTCGGCGGCGTTCGTTCCAGTTCATGATGGCCATCACGGCGGCCTCGAGCATCCACACGACGGGCCAAACGCTGAAGGTAAACCACTTCATGCCCCGCGACAGGCGCAGGCAGACCAATTCCTTGTTGCGGATGGCGAAGACCTTGGGGACCAGTTCGCCGAAAAAGAGGGTGAGTATAGTTAAAGGAACCACGATCACAGTGATGGCCAGGAATTCGGAGAATCCGCGCGAGCCCCCCAGCCACTGGCGGAACAGGGGGGTGAGTTTTTCTTCGGCGCCCGCTCCGCCGGTGGCCGCGGCAATCGCACCCAAAACCGTGATGCCGAGCTGGACGGTCGCCAGGCTGGCCTCGAAATTTTCCTTCATGTATAAGGCGGCCTTGGCCCCGCGATGATTTTCCCTTGCCAGCACTTGCAAGCGGGCGATTGTAATGGAAGCCAAGGCGATTTCATAAGCCGCGAACAGGCTGTTAAAACCGATCATCGCCAGGATGACGAGCAGTTCGAATAAATGCACGGGGAACTCCGTTAACCCGAGTAGCGGTTAGTGTTATCGCTGAAAGAAGTAAATCAGGCGGTGGCGCTTGAAGATATGGACCGATGTGGAAATCAGGGTATGCATGCTACCTGCATTAATTCATATCAATGGTGCGGAGTTTTTTCCAGCCCCCCGGGACTGTAAAAATTGCCGCCGAAAAAGATGAATCGAGTCGTTGTGTTGTTTAAGTGCATTTTGCACGAATGTTTTATTGCAAATTGAAAAATGCAAATTGCAAATTGCAAATTGAACAACCATAACCACTTGCGCGATTAGTGATTTTACCCTGTTCTTCGTGCCATTAACTTATTGACCTTTGCATAGCGAATGAATCGATAGTTTGTGGGGCAGATTGCTAATCTGCCCAGAAAAGGCAGGTTGGCAACCTGCCCCACGGTTTATTTACCATGCAAAGATCAATAAAACAGATTACTTAACACTTATAGCCATCTACCATGAGCTCATTCATTGCGTCCGTCAGGCTGCGTTAGGGATATTCTTCCCCGGAGAAAGAAAAGGGCCCGTCGAGACTGAAATATAGTCCCGACGAGCCCTGCGGTTTGTTCTGTTTGTTTCACCCAGTTTTATATTTAAATCCGGGAGAAACTATCTGTTGCGAAAGCGTTTAAGCATCAGGCCCAGGCCGGCGGCCATAATCAGCATTAGCAAAGCAGCCGGTTCAGGAATGACGGCAATGCTTCCGATTGTATACAAATTACTGGTGTCCCAGGAAAGACTGTCAGGGAGTGCCGGCAGAGAGAGGGTTCCAAACCCTGGCCCCGCCAGGGTGCCCCAGTTGATGATGTCGAAGCTGTCGCCGTTCGCGGGTGTATAACCCAGTGTCACTGCGAGTGTGCAGGCGCCTTGCAGGGCAAGGGTGCCGGTGGAGTTCAGCACGTCGAACTGTCCAGCGGCGGTTCCATTGAGTTCAATACTCAGAGTGGAGGCGTTGTCGAAAGTCATGTCGGCGACGGTGAGCGTGCCCACCGAGGTCGAGGTAGACGAATAGCTGGGGCCTGGCGCGATGATGATGCCAGGTGCATCCGTGACCGTGACGCCGGTGCCGCAGATCGTGCCGATGCCGGCCAGGACAGTAGTAACGCCGGTCGTCGGGCTGGTGTGTAGAGTCACTGAGCCGTGGAGCGTGCCATTGACGATCAATGTGCCGTCTTCAACAGAAGTCGTTCCGTTAAAGGAGCTCGAGGTGCTGGACAAGATTACAGTGCCCGGTCCTCTCTTGATCATAGGGGTCGATCCGAGGATGTCGCCGCTTAAGATTAATCTCGCACTGGCGTTCGGGGTGTTCGAGGGATAGTCGTCCCGCAGGCCGCCGGCGTTGAGAATGCCGCCGCCGGTGCTGATGGTTACCGTTCCACTGACGGTATTGTCGGTATCGGTGCCGTTTAATATAGCGTATAGCTGGCCGTTATTTTTAAGCAAGATTTGCTTGTTCAGCGGTGAGGACAGATTGCGTAACTGCAAGATCGAGCCGCCGGCGGGCTGGCTGGCGCCGGTGCCGTCAACCGTGATCGTACTGGCCGAGTTGCCGAGCGTGGTTGAACCTTCAATGCTTAAAACGCCTTCCTTGACATTGATGTCGGCCAAGGCGGCGTCAGCGATGGTATTGACAAACATGATCTGATTGTTGCCGGTTTTGGTGAGACTAAAGGCGCCGGTGGTGTGTAAATACGCCGATCCGTTTTGTGCCCGCAGAGCCCAACGGCCTATATACTGACTTCCCGGCAAACCGGAATTACTAGGGGCAGCGGTGGAGATGCCGCCGATTGTCGTATTGCCGCTTAAAGTAAGATTGCCTATATCGTATTGGGTGCCGGCAGGGGCAGTGGTGGTATTGTTGTTAACAATCGCGCCGCTGACGCCGTCCGCGCCTGCTCCTTGGACCGTGACTGGTTTGGTGTAAAGTTGCATAACGTTGAGGTCCAGAGTGGCGTTGCTGCCGATTATAAGGGGGGCGGAAGCGCTGCCCAGGGCAGTGGCATTGCCGAGGACAGTTTTGCCTGCGTTGAGGGTTGTCGTGCCCAGGTAATCGTTGGCCAAGTTCATGTACAAAGTGCC
>JBEKSO010000547.1:0-9284 GCA_049516935.1 Thermoguttaceae bacterium | reverse complement strand
AAAGTCAGGTGATTTGTTCGAAGGCGGCGCTTGTGCCGCAATTGCTCCGGATGGACTTTCGGAACTAGCGAGCAGAATCATTTCCTCGGTTTTAGAATCGGTATCAGAATTTAGTTTTTTATGCGCCGAGGAAGAGGAATGCTTGTTATCCCTGCGATCGTTATCCCGGGATATATATGGAGTTCTTGATAAGAGACTGTTCGTCTCCTCTGGTGGAAAAAAGAAAATATGCACGTTGCAATGATTGAATTGCACTCGCACTAAACAGACACTCAGTTTATCTCACTTAATTGTTTGTATCGTTTTGAAGCAAACTGAGCAAGTATTTTATCCGCCGCGTATACGAACATCCGCTCTTGAAACTGGTATTATCTATCTCCCAATGCAGCCGTAATGTATGTAACGGCATGACTTAAGGGGTCTATTGAGTGCAAAATTACATGGGAAAAAGGAAAAAAGGCGGTCGCGTGCGCGGCCGCGGGGTCTATGGCGGCGGCGCGAACCGCCCTCAGAGCCGTGGGCCCAGGATTGCCCAAAACAACGACACTAACAACAGGCAACCCGAATCTGCCGAAAACGGCGAGCCCGGACCGGTCGAACCCGGCGGCGGCGTCCTGGAAATGCACCCCAACGGCTACGGCTTCCTCCGCGATCCGACCAACAATTACATGCGGGAGATGACCGACCCGTTCGTGCCCGGAAGTATGATCGAAAAATACGGACTCCGCGAAGGCGTACATATTAAGGGCATGGTTCAAGGACCGCGCCGCAACCAAGGCCCAAGGCTGCGGGAAATCCTCGACGTCGACGGCATGCCTCCCGAGGAGTATAAAAACGTCAAAGGCTTTGATGAACTTACGCCCATCAATCCCGAATATTGGCTCAAACTCGAAGTCGGGGCCGAACCGCTGACCACGCGGGTAATGGATTTGCTAACCCCATTGGGCAAAGGCCAGCGAGCACTGATCGTCGCCCCGCCGCGAACCGGCAAGACCATCCTTTTGCAGCACATCAGCCTGGGCATCTCCACGAATTACCCCAACGTCAAGCTGATAGTGCTTCTGATCGACGAGCGCCCCGAGGAAGTAACCGACATGCGCCGGGCCGTTAACGGCGAAGTCGTGGCCTCCAGCCTGGACCGCGAAATCGAAAGTCACGTCCGCCTCTCGCAACTGGTGGTCGAACGCTGCAAACGCCTGGCCGAAATGGGCAAGGACGTGGTCCTGCTTTTGGACTCCATCACCCGCCTGGCCCGGGCCTTCAACAAATGGGTGGGCAATACCGGCCGAACCATGAGCGGCGGCGTCGATATCAAGGCCATGGACATCCCCAAGAAACTCTTTGCCACCGCCCGGCTGTTCGAAGAAGGCGGGTCGCTTACCATCGTCGGCACCGCGCTCATCGACACCGGCAGCCGCATGGACGAACTGATCTTCCAGGAGTTCAAAGGCACGGGCAACATGGAACTGGTGCTCGACCGCAAACTGGCCGACCGCCGCGTGTGGCCGGCCATCGACATCAGCCAATCCGGCACACGGCGCGAGGAAAAACTCCTCCCGCCAGACATGCTCCACGCCATCACCCTCTTGCGCCGCACCCTATCCACCATGCACCCTGTCGACGCCATGGAACAATTGACTCAAAAATTGGCCAAGTTCAAGTCGAACAAGGAATTCATCAATCTAATCAGCGGCGCGAAAAACATGGATTGAAATACTGGACAGAGGACAGTGGTCGTTGGACAGTGCATTTAGTTTAGCCGCGAGCGGGCACCGACCGAAGGTTGGTCGGCGAGCGATGGGTGGTCGGCGAGCGAGTGGACATTTGTCATTGGACATTGATATAATTCAATTGGAGTGTTTTAGTTATCCTTCTTAAAGGCTAATATGATGAATGCCGAAACGATTCGGGAATTACTCCGCCGCCAACCCTTTGAACCGCTGGAGGTTCGGCTTTCCAACGGCGATGTTCACCGGATTCCTCATCCCGAATTTGCCATTCTTCTCAAGTCCACGTTGATTATTGGCATACCCGATTCAGACCGGGTTATACTCTGTTCGTTGCTCCACATAGCAAGCATTGAGAGAGTCTCAGCATCTCAACCTGCCTAAGGGTCGTGCGGGTTTCGTCGTCCTCAAACTCAGGCTAGTAATCGGTAATCCCGATGTCAATCTATGACGCCGATCTTTAATCAGCACAAGCTTCATTTCGATGTGCTCCGAACTGCCGCCCTGCGAGCGGTTGATCCGGCGGCTGCCGTTAGGCGGTCATTATCGGCCCGCGATTTCGCCGATGCAAAGCGCGTTTTTGTAGTTGGCGCGGGCAAAGCAGCCTTTGCCATGACCGAAGCCGTGAATGATATTTTAAGCGACCGCTTAACCGCAGGCGTGGTAAGCGTGCCTGTTCCGCCGACACGAACATATAAACAGATTACTTTTATCGTAGGCGGGCATCCTGTTCCTAATGCAGGCAGTATTGCCACCGGACAGGCCATGGCAGACCTGTTGGCGCAAACCATCGACGGCGACCTGGTGATTGCCCTAATTTCGGGCGGCGGGTCGGCCTTGCTTGAATTGCCCCAACCCGGTTTGAGCCTTGCCGATTTACAAAACACTACCGACGCATTGCTCAAATGCGGCGCTACAATTCACGAGATAAACTGCATTCGCGCCCGGCTTTCGCAGCTCAAGGGCGGCGGTTTGGCCCGCCTGGCTTATCCTGCGCGAGTCTTGGGCTTGATCCTTTCGGACGTGGTGGGCAATTCCTTGGACGTCGTCGCCTCCGGCCCCACGGTCCCGCTTGCTTCTTCCACGGCGGAGGCCCGGGCCATAGTCGATAAATATCGTTTGCAATCGGTCCTTCCCATCGCGGTATTGAAATGCCTGAAACAACAAACTACCGATGATACGAGTGCATATCCATCGCCGCGTACCGTGGAAAATCGCCTTATTGCATGCAATCGTCTCGCCGGAGAAGCTGCCGCCGCCGCTGCCAAAGAGTTGGGATACGAGTGCTTTTTCCTGGCCGATGATTGGCAAGGCGAAGCCCGTGAAGTCGGCGGGCGATTCGCCCAATTGTTGATCGATCGAGCGGGACATGGTACAAAGTGTTATGTTGTCGGTGGTGAAACTACCGTTACCGTGCGCGGCAACGGCAAAGGAGGGCGAAATCAGGAAGCCGCCTTGGCTGCCGCCATCGCCGTCGCCGGCCGGCCGAACATCGCCCTGGCCGCCTTTGCCACTGATGGCGTGGACGGCCCGACCGACGCCGCCGGGGCCGTTGTCACCGGCGATACCGTGCGGCGCGCCGGCCTTCTGGGGCTCGATCCACGGCGTTATTTGGACGACAACAACGCCTATCCCTTCTTCTCCGCCCTGAGCGACCTGATCGTAACCGGCCCGACCGGCACCAACGTCAACGACTTGCTATTCGGGCTGGTGTATTAATTCGGATTATTCATGAATTTACACCAGCCCGAAGCGCAAGCGAGGGATGGCAAACATTTTACCATCGCTTGCGCTTCGGGCTGGTGTTTCGCACTTTGCGTTAAAAAATCCTAAGCTAAGAATAATTCAGATTAAGTTGGAATAGACGCCTCCAGCCTTGTCGAAAACCCCCGCTTCGATTATCTTAAAGTTGGAAGTTTGTTAGGCGTCAACCACCGTATAAAAGGGTTTGTCCGGCCTTTTTGAAGCACTATTTTTTACTGCAAAAGGGGGAAAGACAGCAGCGAAAACCACAATAGACAAGTTATAATATATTGTTTATAAACGAGTTGTGATTTCTCTCCCGGAGGGTAAGCGAATGGCTAGCGGCCACACTGGAAATGTGGTGCCCCGTAAGGGGTTGCGGGTTCGAGCCCCGTGCCCTCCGCTTTTGTAAGTCCCGATTGATTAGAGGCTTCCGCTGATTCGCCGGTTGAAACCTCATTGCATTTCGTGGGCCTTTCGGGACCGGTGTTGTAAGAAGTGTTGTAACTTCTCTTTTGTTGTCGGCTTTTGGGCTATAGTCCGCCTACAGCCTTACATGCTGGTCCTGCTTGGCGATCTGTGCGAGTTCGTCATCAACCTTCTTCAAAATGCCCACCCAGTCGCTGCTGTTCGACTAACTCCAGTGCCCCACGCCGCAATTCCACCAGCGGACTCTCTGCCAGCGGTCGGACTGTGCCGGGTGATTCCTTCCAAGCCATTCAGCGCTCCATACACGTTGTCCAACGGGCAGCTTTATTGTCTTGTTCTCCCTATGCGCTTTGCGCAGCCTCTTTACCGACAACGATGACGAAATGCAGCAATGTCGAAGTTCGGCAACGACTTTTTAATATCTCTATAGCCATCTATGTAGTAGTAGCACCACATCCACAAATTGCCTGAAATGATTGTGCCGGTTTTACGGCATCAATTGTATGTCTTGTATCACACTCAAGATGGTTTATGTCTCTGCTGTAAATGGATAGTCTCTAAATGATTGATCTTGTTTGACTACCTTTCGTTTTTGACACATACTTTTAAGGGCTATATCACAACTAGCTGTTCCTTTTCAGAAGAAGTTTTGGGGCAGTTTACGTTATATCTTCGAGAGCACTTTACCACAACCCAAACTTTCTACAAGGGATAGAAAAATTCTTAGTAGATCTTATTAGATCGACGTTCCCGCAAAACTCTCTAAAAAGAGCAAAGCCATTCATTTGCGCCAATCCATGTCCGGCGCTGTTTGAGCTTCGGCTTGATTTTTTGATTTGGCTTTGTTCGGCCCTCACACTACGGAATATATAATGATCGGCGATAATACTGATTCAACAATCGCGAGCCTTTGCTGTACATTTGCCAGCGGCATACGCAAATTAGCCGGCCGCTGCGGGTGTCTCCAGGGTGCTTCGCTTAAGCGCGATCGGCACGTGCATCGGCGGCTTCTACGCATCGAGCCGCTGGAAGTACGCACTCTGCTTAGCACCTATACGGTCACGAACACGGCTGATTCCGGCCCCGGCTCGCTGCGTCAGGCCATTACCGATGCGAACGCCAATCTCGGCACGGATACAATTGCATTTAGCATCGCGAGCGCGGGAGTGCAAACGATATCGCCCACCACGCTTTTTCCTAGTATTTCCGGAACAGTCATTCTTGACGCCACCACGCAGCCGGGCTATGCGGGCACGCCGCTCATCGAAATCAGCGGCGGCGGCACGCTCTCGCAAGGTTTCAAGCTTACTAGCAGCAGCAGCGGCAGCACCGTTGAAGGTTTTACTATCAATCGTTTCGCCAGTTACGGTATTTTGGAACAAGGCAGCGGAAATCTAATAACCAAAAACTGGATCGGCACCGACAAAACGGGTTTAGCGGCAGCAGCCAATGGCTACGCAATACAGTTAACCGGCAACTCCAACAATATCGTGAACAATGTATTGTCCGGCAACTCGACCGGAGGCGTGTATATAAATGGAGTGACCGGTACCATCGTGACCGGCAACTACATCGGCCTAAATTATCTCGGCACGGCTACGATTGCCAACCATTATGGCTTGCGAGTATCTTCGTGCACGGGCACCATAATCGGCGGCTTGTCGTCCGCCGATCGAAACATTATTTCCGGTAGCACCAGCAATGGCATTTACATGACCGGCGGCAGTAGTAATACAATTGAAAACAATTACATTGGCACCGACTATACAGGCACGATTGGATTCGGCAATGCGGGCAGCAACGTATCTATTAGCTCCAGCGATAACAATGTAATCGGCGCGCCCGGCGCCGGCAACGTGATCGACGCCTCGGGCGGGCAGGGCATAAAAATTGTCGGAGCCACCGGCACTCTGATTCAAGGAAATTACGTCGGCGTCAATGCCGCCGGCACGGGACCACTTGGCAACTCCGCCGATGCAGTATGGCTGAATAACGCCGTAAATACAACCGTCGGCGGCACAACTACCGGCGCAGGCAACATACTTGCCAACTCCCTATTCGTCACCGTCAGCTTCAATGGCGTGAAGATCACCGGCACATCGACGGGCAATGCCGTGCTGGGCAATTCCATCTACGGCAATAGTGGATTGGGAATCGATCTGGGCGGCGACGGCCTGACCGCCAACAACGGCACAACGAACGCCAGTCTGCCAAACAATGATATGGATTTCCCGGTCATTGTTCACGCCTGGCTGAACGGCGATGCGTTAACCGTCAGCGGTTATGTGGGCAGCGCGCCGAATCAAAGTACGTTCGCCAATGCGCGGGTGGAGTTTTTCAAGAGCGATAACGATCCAAGCGGTTACGGCCAAGGCAGCAAGTATCTGAATTATCTGCCAACCGATGCCAACGGCAATTTCAGCGGTACGATTACAGTCAGCGGCCTGGCAAAGGGTGACAAGATCACGGCCACCGCCACCGATGCCGGCAATAACACCTCGGAATTCGGACCCAACATTGTAACCGCCGGCATTACGGTCACGCCTGTCAGCGGTTTGACCACTACCGAGGCCGGCGGCACGGCCCACTTCACCGTGGTGCTGGATAGCCAACCCACGGCGGATGTGACCATCGGCATATCCTCGAGCAATCTAACCGAGGGCACGGTATCCGTGCCTTCGCTTACATTTACCACTGACAATTGGAACCTGGCTCAATCCGTGACCGTCACGGGCGTGGACAACCACTTTGTTGACGTAGATACCGGCTACACTATCCTTACCGCTGCGGCAGTTAGCGCCGACGCCAATTACAACGATCTAGATCCCTCGGATGTTTCGATAACGACCACCGACAATGACACTTACAATACGATCTACGTGGACACAAATAGCGACATAAGCGACGGCGATACTACGTCAATCGCTGCATTATATGCCAACAAAGGGTTGGATGGGATGATTTCGCTTCGCGAGGCGATTACGGCTGCGGACAACACCGCCAACGGCCCCGGCGGGCCTGATAGAATTTATTTCAATATCTCGGGCGGCGGAGTGCATACCATCTCGCCCGCCTCGGCTTTGCCTTTCATTCTCGACACAACCATTCTTGATGCTACCACGCAGACCGGCTATAACGGCACTCCTCTCATTGAAATCAACGGGGCTGCATCCGAGGGAACCGCGCTGAAGCTTTCCGGCATCAGCGGCGGCAGCACCATCAAGGGTTTTACCATCAATCGGTGCACTGATTATGGCGTGTGGATCCAATCGGATGGCAATACGATCAGCAATAACTGGGTCGGCTTGGACTATACGGGCACCACGGCATCGGCCAACCGCTACGGTATTTACATTTCCAGCAGCACGAATAACATCGTACACAACGTGTTATCCGGCAACAGTGATGGTATCTATTTTGGAAATGTGGCCGACAACAACATCATAGCCGCCAACTTCGTCGGCACTAATCCAGCCGGCACGGCTGCGATTGGCAACGGCTATGGTGTGCGAATCAAAACAGGCACGGGCAACACCATCGGGGGCACGACCGCGGCCGACCGCAATATCATTTCCGGAAATACAAACAACGCCATCTACATTTCCTCCGCCGGCAACACGGTCATCGGCAACTACGTGGGTACAGACTATACCGGCACAGCAGCGATCCACAATAGCGGAGGCTATAGTATATTGGTTAGTAATGCAAACGACAACGTGATCGGTGCCCCCAATGCGGGCAATGTAATTGCCGCCGGCGTGGCAGGCATTATGATTAATACCGCCACCGGCACTAAAATTCAAGGCAATTACATCGGCCTGAATGCCGCCGGCACTGCGGCGCTGAGCAACTCCGATAGGGGCATATATTTAAAGAGCTCCTCCAACACCCTAATCGGCGGCACGGACGCGGCCGACCGCAACGTTATTTCCGGCAACTTGGATCACGCCATTCACATCAATAGCAGTTCCAATAGCAATACTGTTGAAGGCAATTACATTGGGACCGACAAAACCGGTAACGTGGCGATTGGAAATACCGGAAGTTCTATATGTATCGATGCCGGTAGCAATAACAATGTAATCGGTGCGCCTGGCGCGGGCAATGTGATTGTCGCCGGCAGCGATCAGGGCATCAAGATCGACGGGGTTAGCGGCACCGTCATCCAGGGAAATTTCATCGGCGTCGGTGCAAATGGCACAACTCCGCTGGGCAACACGGGCGATGCGGTGTGGCTGAATAACGCCACTAGCACTACCATCGGCGGCACAACCACCGGCATGGGCAATATAATTGCCAACTCCCTATCCGGCATTGTCGGACACAACGGCGTGGAAATAAATGGCACATCGACGGGCGTCGCAATACGGGGCGATTCGATTTATGGCAATGCCGGGCTGGGAATCGACCTGGGCGGCGGCGGCGTAACCGCCAACAATGGCACAAAAAACGCCAGCCTGCCAAACTATGATATGGATTTCCCGGTCATCGTCCATGCCTGGCTCAGCGGCAATTCGTTAACCTTGAGTGGTTACGTGGGCAGCGCGCCGAATCAGAGCATATTCGCCAATGCAGTAGTCGAGTTCTTCCAGAGCGACAACAGCCCAAGCGGCTACGGCCAAGGCCGCAAGTCTCTGGGTTGCCTGACCACCGATGCCAACGGCAATTTCAGCGGCACGCTCACAGTCAACGGAGTTGCGAAGGGCGACAAGATCACGGCCACCGCCACCGATGCCGGCAATAACACGTCGGAATTCGGACCCAACATTATAACCGCCGGCATCACGGTCACGCCTGTCAGCGGTTTGACCACTACCGAGGCCGGCGGCACGGCCCAGTTCAGCGTGGTGCTGGACAGCCAACCCACGGCTGATGTGGTCATCGGAATATCACCGAGCAATATAACCGAAGGCACGGTATCCGTGCCTTCGCTTACATTTACCACTGACAATTGGAATACGGCCCAGACCGTGACCGTCACGGGCGTGGACGACCTGGCGGCTGACGGCGATATTGCCTACAGCATCATCACTGCGCCTGCCGCTAGCGCTGATCTTAATTACAACGGCCTGGATGCCTCGGACGTCTCGCTCACCAACATCGACAATGATACAACCACGAGTGTTGCCTCCGATCATCCGGCAGGTTCTGTCTATGGCCAGACGATCTACTTAACGGCCACGGTCAGTGCCAGCTTGGGGGCCGGCACACCAACCGGCACGGTGCAGTTCCAGATAGACGGCAATAACTTCGGTTCAGCCATTTTGTTGCATAATGGGACTGCAAGCATTGCGGTAAATTCGCTCAGAGCGGGTTCTCATAATGTGACGGCAACTTATGCCAGTGATAATACTCCCACCATTCAAAATAGCCAAACCGTTTCAG
>JBEKSO010000546.1:0-12175 GCA_049516935.1 Thermoguttaceae bacterium | reverse complement strand
CGGGCAAGGCGCGGCGGTATCTGCACGCCATTTTTCCCCAATGCCTGATAACGGCCATCAACGATAGGCCCGATCCCTCTTTCGACGGCCAAGCGCCCGACTGCTCCCGCTGGCAACACTTGCACGACCTGTGCGACGCCGTTTACCGCGAACGGGCGCACTTGGGAGTGGCTTTCGGCGGCGATGGAGACCAGGTGGCCCTGGTCGATAATCAAGGCATGGCTCTATCGGACGAAGAAACAACCTGGATGATGATGGAAAGTCTGGGCAAATCCCTGCACAACGAGCAATTCGTGTACGATCCGAGATTTTCCGACCGTGTGAGCGAACGGGCGAAACAACTCGGCGCGAAACCGCTAGGGGAGCAGAGCGGGCAAGCTTTTGTCCACAAGCGGATGTTAGCGACGGGCGCCTTGTTTGGAGCGGAACTGGGCGGGCATTATTACTTCCGCGAAATGGAAGGCTGTGACGACGGCCTTTATGCCGCCTGCCGGATGATCGCCTTCCTGGCCCAAAACGAAAAGACACTGGCGCAGTGGCGCTGGGAATGCCCGCCCATGTACATAACCCCGGAGTTGCAGATCGGCATGCCGCTGCAGTCGCAGGCGCGAATCATGGAAAAGATCCGGCAGGAGTGGTCGTCTTTCCCGCAGCAAGTTGCGGACGGCGTGCGGATCGAGACCCCCGGAGGCTGGTTTTTGGTGCGGAGTTCCGCGGTCGAGTCGGCCTTGTCCTTCCGTTTCGAATCGCTGGATTGGCCGGCTTTGGACCACTTGGTCCAGCGAGTTTGCCATACGATCGACGAATTGGGCAATGAACTATGGCGGGAATATAGCACGGCCATGGGAACGGGAGCGGCGCGGGAATAAGTCGAGAGGCTTCAGCAGTCATCCAAGAATGACTTTGAAGGTTTGTGGTGGAACCCTGGCGGCTGCCTGGGCAGGCGAGACGCCCGCCAACAAGTTATTCTCGGACAACCGTTTAACTTGGCGCTCATCAAATAAATTGGGGCGGCAGTTTAACTGCCGCCCCAAGGAAGCGTTCTTACTTTGAGGATTTATCGGCTGCGGCGCCGGTAAATACCCAGTCCCATGGCGGCCAGCAAGAGCATTACCCAAGTGGCCGGTTCCGGAACCGGCGATATCGAGCCGCCCGCAGACGGTCCGCCCGTGATCGCCTTAATGACTACCGTGGTCCCAGCCCCTATGGTCAATGTGCCAGTGTTAAGGGATTGGACATTCAAGGTGCTGCCGCTGTTGTTAACACTAACAGTGGAATTCGGGACATTGAGATTCAGCATATTCAAAACACCGCCATTGACATACGTGTTGCCGGTGTAGGTGGTATTCACAGTGACGGTCATCGTCCCGGCGCCGGTCTTTGTCAAAGAGGCGGCAGGGTAAGGCGGCGTTCCACTGGCTGATTCATCCGTCAAATCCGTCGAGACGGTCAGGTCGGTGCTGGAGTCCAGGGTGACATTGGCGACATTAAACGTCGTAGGCGCGGACATCTGGATTCCTGAGAAAGACCCGCTGCCGGAGATGGTCGAAGGCGAAGAGCCGCCAACTGTTACGGTGCCCTTAAGGAAGAAGGCCTGGTGGTTGACGTCCACACCGGCATTCGTGGTCAGGCTTCCGCCGTTTAGTTGTACAGGGCCCAAGGGATTAAAGGTGCCGGCGGTGTTGGTGACCGTGCCGAGGCTGTTGATCACCAGGGTCAGCAGCGGAGTCGTGCCGGGGCTGCCTAACGTATAGCTGGAGGCAAAATTGAGCGTGCCGCCGCTATTGATGTTGACATTATGAGCAACAATGGGATTGCCCAATGCGCTTAGTCCTAAACCAGGGGAGGGTTGATTATTGCTTAAGTTGGCAGTCAAAGTGCCGCCGTTGACGTTAACGTCGCCGGTGAACGTGCTGCTGCCGGTGAGAGTCATAGTGCCCAGGCCGACCTTCGTCAAAGCACTGGTAGAGCCGAAGCTCAAGGGACTTGCCAAGGTCACGGCGTTGTTATTGGTGTCCAAGATAGCGGTCTTGCCGGAGTTGACAATCAGTCGGTTGGAAACATCGTCAGAATTGACGCCGTTCCATTGGAGAGTGCCGCCATCCATAATGATGGCGCCTGTGGCGGGCAATACGCCGGTAGCGAAGGACAACGTGCCCTCGCTGATTTTGGTGCCGCCGGTGTAGTTGTTGCCACCGTTGTTTGTGATGGTCAACATGCCGGTGCCGGTCTTGATTAAGGCCGTGGTGCCGCTGATATAGCCGGGGCCTGTGAAGGTATAGTTCTTTGCGTTGTTATTCACATTAACTTGCCCGGGGTATACAGTGGTGAAGGCGGGGATGTTCACGGTGGTTAGTCCCGTGGCGTTGTCATCGAAATACACGAAGTCGGGTTCCCCTACGGGTTCCTGGTAAGTCGTGGCAGCCCCGGTGCTGTACTCCGTCCAGTTTTGAGTTGCGAAGTTCCAATCGCGTCCGCCGCTGCCATTGTCGTGGGTTCCATTCCAGCGGGGATATTTTACCGCCGTGACATTCATGTCAATGGCGCCGGTGTGGGAGTAATCAAGGGTGGCAGTGACACGCGCGGGCACCGTGAGCGTATAGCCCCCATTGATCTGCGTGCCGGTATAACTCACCAACACGCGGAGGACAGGGAGAGCGCCACCCCCCGTGTAGACTTGAGCCCCTAGATTACCGGGGGCGATATAGGTGTTGCCGTTGTTGATTATACCAGCGCCGGGTGCGACAGGGGTTGTGACGGTTATGGTTGTCAGGCTCGTGCCGTCGCTGGGAACGAGGGTGGAAGAGTCGGCGAGAGTCAAGCTTGGGATGGTCGTTCCGCCCGTGCCGGCGCCGAAGTACGCGCCGTAACCGCCTACTGAGACGCCGCTGGTTAATTGAGTGCCGGTAAGTATCAGCGTTCCAGCGGAGATCGTTGTGGGACCGGAATATGTGTTGGGGGAGGTAAGTATCGCCGTGCTGCCAGAGATCGCTTGCTCGAGGCTGCCGGTGCCGCCGATGGCGTTGGGCAAGGTGTACGTGCCGGTGCGGTACAAATAGATTTTACCGCTATTGTTGACCGGGCCGGTGCCCATCGTGCCGGTGCCGCCGACGGTTGCGCCATTATCGCCCACTTGGAGCGTACCAAGGGCATCAATCGTGGTGGTTCCGGCGTAGGTGTTGTTGCCGGTGAGTATCAGAGTGCCGGGCAAAATACTGGAGTTGATCAAGTGTAATCCGCCGTCTCCGCCAGCGGCGCCTGTTAAGGGTTGGTTGATCTGGATGGTGTTTCCAGCAGTGTCGATCTTCGCCCCGCCGGTCTGTACGATTGCCGTCACGCCGCCCAAGGCCGGCAGTATAGTCCCGTACCCCATGAGCGTGCCGCCGTTGAAGTTTATAGTCGCCAATTTGTTTGTGTCGGAGCCGCTGTAGGGGATGGTCTTAGTGAAAGACCCGACAGTCAGCGTGCCTCCGTTGAGATTGACCTGGTTGTTTGAAGCAGTGCCGGAACCGGTGTATTCATTGTTGAGATCGAAGGTTCCCGACACGGTGAGACTGGCACTGCCCTGGATGGTGACATTGCCGTAGTTGCGGGTGTTGCCGCCGATTTCAAGTAATGAGAAAGATCCCTGGGCAGTATCCGTGAAAGTAAGATTTTCAGCAGCGCCTGTCCCACCGTTGGCGTCGCCGAAACAGCCAACGTGCATCTCAGTGCCAGGAGTTAGTTGAGCTGAACCCGATACCACCAGATTTCCCCGATTGATATACGTGTTTCCGGTGTAAGAGTGGATTCCACCGCTTAAGGTAAATGTACCGGAGCCGACTTTGACAAGCGTTCCTCCGGTGCCGCTCAAGGATCCGGAATATGTGCTGTCGGCATTATTGTTGCCGACTCCAAGGAAAACGCCTGCGCCGGAATCGTTGCTCAACGTCAGGTTTTGTGTCCCGGATAGCCCTCCGAGTAAGACCGCAACACTGGTGCTGGCGCCACTGCTTGTGTTACCGAGAGTATGGGAACCGGTGAGGAGTGATCCAAACTTTAGTGTGCCGCCGCCATTGTAGTTGAGCGTGCTGTTTGGCAATATCGAGTAATTGGCAGTTCCAGTACTAGATCCAAGCCTCAGTACGCCGCCCGAAATCGTGGTGGTGCCGGTGAACGTATTTGTGGCAAGCAGGGTGAGGTCGCCCGAGCCGGTCTTATTCAGATTGCCCGTGCCGCTTCCGTTATTGGCAATCACGCCGGCCACGGTGAATTCCTGGCTGTCGTCCACGTCGATTGTGCCCGAGCCGGAACCTGAGGTCGGTCCCAAGGCGACGCCGCGGTTGGCATTCAGAGTGATTGTCGCCGAGGAATTAAGGGCGCCGCCGTTAAGCACGACGTTGCCCGGGGTGGCGGCTAACGGTACCGCGCCCAAGGGGGCGGAATTGCCGCCGCTGGCGCCGTCCGCGGCGATGGAAATCGTGCCGGCGTTGATGGTCGTGTTGCCGGTAAAGCTATTGCTGGTTTGGATATACACTGTGCCGGCGCCGCTGGTTTTGTGCAGTATGGCCCCGTTTGCAATGCCATTTGCTCCGGTGATGGTCAAATTGGTCGTGTTGGTGAAGGTTACGGTGGCAGGCGAGACGTTGGCGGAGTCGGTAATGGTGACGGTTCTTGGGCCGCCGTCGCCGAAAGTCACATTGTCGCCGATGACAAAGTCCGTCTGTCCGCCGGCATTGAATACCCAGTTCTTATTAGGGCTCCTGGTTGTAACGTTGTCCCAGATGCCATCCCCACTCGCGCCCGTCCAGGTGGTATTATTGTCCGTGCCGGCAACGAACAAATCGATCTCGTTGGCATGGTTTTGCAGGGTATAAGTTTTGGTGCGTATGCCGCTGGTGGGAGTGTTCCCGAGCTTGAAAGCGTTGTAATCCGTGATCGTACCCCCAGCAGTTCCGCCATAGTTGATCAGATCGTAAGTCCCGTTGTTGACAGGCGTCCCCAAAATGTTGATGTAAACCGAGTGTACTCCGTTGGTGACGACGTTAGTGCCGGAATTGAGCACGGTCAAAGTACTTAGAACGCCGGAACTTGTAGTGAAGTTGACGTCGGCCGAGTGTTCAGCCGTGCCCAGAAAATTCAGGCTGCCCACGGTGAGGCTGCCAGAGGCGCCCTCGCCGTTTTCGAGCTTGGCGCCGGAATCCACGGTAACGGTCTGGGTAATCCTTCCCTGCCCGCCCACGGTTGCAAGGTTCTTGACCTCTACGGCATTGGCTACATAAGCCGCGTTGTTGTTGAAATATACGGTTCCGCTGTTAACGGCAATGGAACCGCTGCCGGAAATGGCGTTGGGAACATCCAGTGCGTCGGTGCGGTTGAACACCAAGCCGACGTAAGGGGCAGGGGAAGTATTGGTGATCGCGCCCGTGCCCAGCAATCCCGTCGTGCCGCCGCTGCCGATCTTCAGCGTACCGTTATTGATCGATATGGCGCCTGTAGAGTTATTGTTGGTTCCGGTGAGCGTCAGCGTACCGTTACCGACCTTCGTCAACATCAGGCCGGTGCCATCGAAAAAGTTGCCGGCAAAAGTGCTATCAGCGTTCGAACCGCCAATTGAGTATAATGCTGCGCCGCCTGAACTGCCGCCATCTATCCAGGTAGTTGAATCGCCGGAAAGAGAACCCATATTAAAAGTATTAACTCCGCTAGCAGTTTTGGTGCTAATTGTGACATAGGAACCGAGGCTGATCGGGGATAAAGCGTTAAAGCCGGAGAATACTGCGGGATTGCCACTGGCGTTAGTAAAAAGGCGAAATGTCGCCATCGTAGACGACGGCGTCGTTGTTGAGTTAACGAAATTGATTGCGCCGGTATATGAAGTCCAGGCAGTTCCGCATAAAGAGGCTGTAAAAGCCGAAGTCCCGCTTTCGCTTAAATTCAACGTTCCTGATCCTGTGATAGTCGACGGATTTATGTATGCAGAGGCCCTTACATTATAGGTACCGCTCCCGGTCATTACAATTGGATACTGAAAATTTGGTGTACCGCTGGCTGTAATGCTAAGAGTCCCCCCGTTATTAAATGTAATGCTGCTACCCGAAGGAAATGGAGTTGCGTTGCTGCCCATGGTTAATGTGCCGCCATTAATGAAGGTGCCGCCAGTATAGGTTGCGGCGGCGCTAAGAGTCAGATTGCCTGCTCCGGTTTTGGTCAGGCTATAACCTGTACCACCCACCGCGCCGCTGATTTGGAGTATTCCGGTGCCGTTAACCGTCACTTGACGGTTGCCGCCGAGAGTCACTGCGCCGCCGAGAATCAGATTGTTCGAGCCGGCGAAGGTGAAGTCGCCGTTCCAGTTCTGGCTGGCGGTGCTCACGGTTTTGGCCAAGCCGCTGGTGTTGTCGAGCGTGCCGCCGTTTATGGTTAGGACGGCGCCGGTGGAGCCTAATGCACCGGCAAGGTTTAGATTTAAGGTGCCGCTGCTTGACAGATTGACGGTATTCGAAGAGGTCATAGTATTGGCGGCGGAAAGAGTCAGGGTGCCCGCCGATACGTTAATGTTGCCCGCCGAAAGAGAAACAGCGCCGGAAAGAGTTAAAGCGCCGATTCCATCCTTTGTTAAACCATTAACGACAGTAACGGGTGCGCTGATAGTGGCAATCTTGGTAGGAGCCAGGGTGTTGACCGTAATCGTCGAGGCGCTGCCGGAATTGTCCAAATTAAGGTAGTTGGTTGTGGAGGCGGCAATGGTCCAACCTCCGGCCGTGGAAGTGTCAGAATCGCTGAAAACTAGAGTGCCGACCGTGGCATTGCTAGGGCTGGGAGGATTAGGGAGACCGGCGTCCAGCGTGACAACCTCGTCGGTGGCGGGGACATCGTTGGTGAATTCCGCGGCTGCGCCTGCCGCGTTGGGCACAGTGCCGCCGTTCCAATTGGCGGCATTGCTCCAATCACCAGTGCCGGTATTTGTTATCCAAGTGATCGCCTGCAATTGGACGGCCGAAAGGCCAATGATCAACACGGCCAGCAAAAACGAAAAATGAAACATTGTCGCGGTTAGTCTTCCGATACTGTAATTGACGCCTGAACCTTGCAATTTTTGCGACATAACCATAACCCTTTCTAAAACTAAAATGTAGGAAGATTTGGAAAACAAAGTTGCTCTAAATTGTTTCAAAACACACGAAAATAAAAGTCGTTGTCAAAATCCATCGTTTCCTGATCCCGGCAATAGCTTTCCCATCGCCGGTCGGGCAGGGCCCGGAAATCGATGAATCAGCCAAAGTTTTTTTAGACGATGTAAGAGAAAAGCCATATCCTTACGCTTAGGTGTATGCCTTATGTACTCAAAACATTAACACACGCTACCCCATACAACAACCAACAACGCCACGTCGCCAAATGCCGTTTTTTGATCTACAATGTAGAAACTGGGCCTGCTTTTAAGGAATAGACAGAAACAGCGCATCTATTTAGCTATTCCAACAGGCTCCAGTTTAACAAAATAAAGTGATTTTGCAAGCATTTTGTTTGCGGAAAACTTGGATTTTTCCGTTTGTTGTTACATAAATAGGGGGCATGATATAACTTCCTGTGTAAATTACATTATTGATAGCAGCGATGCAAAGCTTGTTTGGCAAAGAAGTTAGGGAAAACGCCAAGGGACATGGGGTAAGTGCAGTCAAGCCGTTCGAGATGTGCGCAAATATGAAACAAATCGCAATTATTCTTGAGAAATAAATAAGGGGTATCATTGTGAGCGAAGAGACTTCCACACCAAATCAAATCCTCTGCCCTTATTGCAAACGTTTGATTACATTGCCGGCTATTTCTTTGGGGTCTAAAGAAACATGCCCGCATTGCGATATCGAATTTGTGGTTTCCAGCAGGCTGATTCCACGGGCCGCGGAAGACGACGAAGACGCATTAGGGGGGTATGGATTGCAGGCCAAAATCCCGGCCACAAGCGGCGGGCATGTTTTGCCGTCCGATAAAAAGACCCCGCAAGCGGAAACGGACCTTGCGGCGGAAAAACCGAGTTGGCGTCCGATGGCGACCCCGCCTTTGGATCTTTTTCTGAGAAGTACTTTTACCTTTCCCTTTCGCGCCGGATCGCGAGTATGCTTTTTGGTGCAAGCAGTGGGCACTTTCATGGTGTTGTCACTGGGATTTCAGGCTTGGTATTGCAGCGGATTCGCGGGCTCGGGCCCGACTTTGTTCCTCGGAGCGATGTTTACCGGCATAACGCTTGTGCTGCTGATGATATGGTTCTTCACGATTTCCGCTTATAACTTGACGATCCTTCGGGAGGCCTCGGAAGGAGTCGAGGCGTTTAGAGGCATGTCCAGCGATATATTTTTAGACCTGTTCGAGGAAGCTTTATACATGCTGATCAGTATTTTCTGGGGCGGACTGCCGGGCTGGCTGATTGTTTTACTGTTTCCCGGATTGGGATCGGCCAAACCGCTGGTGATCATTCCCTTGGCGATGATATTATATCCCTTGTTCTTGTTGTCAATGCTGGAAAACGATTCGGTCGCCACTCCGTTTTCAAAACCGGTTTGGCGAAGCTTATGGTACGCCTGGCACGCCTGGGTACTGTTTTATTTGCTCACGTTATTGGTCGGCGAAACGCTCGTGTATTTGTTGCGGCTGATTCCGTTTCAGGATTTCTGGCTGGAGATCATAATTCTTTCCATTGTATTGCCCTTTTTTCTAATGGTGTATTTCCGTTTATTGGGCCGGCTGACGTGGTTTTGCTCGGGACGCTTCGACGAACAGATCAGGCTTAGGGATTCAGGGTTCACCTCTTAAATGCCCGTCCATAGCCATCGGGCCAAGTGCAGATAGATGAGCAGGGTAATCATATCGGATACGGCCAAGGCGATTGGTCCGGCGGCGACTTGGGGATCGCGGCGAAAAAGACGCAGCAAAATGGGCATGGCCGCCCCGAAGGCCGCCGAACACATTGCCCCGCCGGCGATGCCGCCCAGCACGGCCAGCATTATTTTATAATGTCCCCGCCAGATCCAGGCCGACAAGGCGACCGCAATTCCCGCGGCGACGCCCAACAGTAAACCCGTCGCCAATTCGGTGCGGACTTTGCTAAGCAGGGTTCCCAATGTAGGCGACTGACCGTGGATGAGTTGCAGGGTCAGGCTGAGGGATTGAATGCTGATGCTTTCGGCCACGGCCAGGACCACGGGGATAAACATGGCCAAGGCGGCCACGCGCTGCAACTCGCCTTCAAAAAATCCGGCGATAAAGGCCGCGAAAATTCCGCCCGCTATGTTGCATAGCAGCCAGGGGAAACGGTTGCGGAAGGCCGATAGCGGAGTGCCGTGATATGCGGCGCTGAGATGCACGCCGATGAGTTGGAACAATTCGTCGTAGCGCTCGCTGCGATCGATGTCGCCCAATTCGGCCGTATACAACTCCACGTCGATTACGCCCAGCATGCGGCGATCGGGATCGACCACTGGAAAGGCCAGCAAGCGGTGCATGACAAAAAATTCGCAGGCTTCCAACACGGTGGCCGATTGCGGCACGGCGATCACCTCGCGAACCATGATCTCGGCAATCGGTTTTTCCGGCGGATTGAGCAATAAGCGGCGCGTGGGCACCACCCCGCACAGGCGGCCGTCGCGGTCCAAGACGTAAAAATAAATGATCCTGCCCTCGGGCGGGCGCCGGCGCACCGTTTCCATCGCCTCGCCCACTGTCTGATCGACCAGCAGGCTGGCAAAACCGCCGCGCATGTGTTGGGCAATGGGATCGTTGAGATTTTTCGCTAGTGCAACGTCAGTCATTTTTGGATTCTAACCATATTGGCGAGGAATATCACGCCCAAATTAAGGCGGAAAGCCCCTCCCATGGCCCCAAGCGAAACTAGCCGCCCACCCCCATCTAAAGGCCGTTATGTTTTCGCAAGTCCATGCCTGGTTAGAGGTTAGCGCTATTACTCACGCAGGGGATATTCATGTGGCATGCGGCACAAGCGACCGGATTAAACGTCTTTTGCAACATTGATTTTCCCTGCCCAGCACCGCCTTGAAATACACCCATTCCCATTTAAGGATGTATCTGCTATACTTAAACATAGTGGTGAGAATCGATGTGAGCCCCGATTTATTATGTGCTCTCGTTCTGGTCACCCGTCGATTAGCGTAACGGCAGCCTGTGAAAGTAGGCGCCGATCTCCAATTACGGTTGATTTTCTCCCTCTACCGTTTGGCCACATGCTTCCTTAACGAGAAGGGGCTCTGGGTGAAGAGATGCCGGCCTTAGTGCGTTTTTCACATTTTCATAAGGAGTGGCAATATGCCGCAAGGGACGATCAAAAAGCTGATCGCGGACAAAGGTTTTGGATTCCTCGAAGGAGAGCGAGGCGAATTATTCTTTCACCACAGCGCGGTGGAAGGAACAAGCATCGAGGCACTGCGTGTCGGACAGGCAGTGATCTACGAAGAAGGGCGCGGCCCGAAAGGCCCCCGCGCGGAAAAGGTTAAACCCGTTTAATGAAAAATTAGAAAAGGAAAGTTCCATGACTAGTATATATGTGGGCAATTTAGCCCATGAAGCTACTGAAGACGAATTGAACCAGGTGTTCGGTGAATTCGGAGCGGTTACGAGCGTGAGCATCATCAAGGACCGCGAAACGGGACGCCCGCGAGGTTTTGCCTTCGTGGAAATGCCCGATAGCAACGAGGCGGCCGAGGCCATCAAGCAGTTAAACCTGCGCGAGATCAGCGGCCGGCCGATCACGGTAAACGAGGCCCGGCCCAAGTCGGATCGTCCTCGCCGAGGCGGCGGCGGCGGAGGCGGCGGAGGCCGCTACCGTCCGCGAAATTGATTGTCAATTATTTAATCCGCCGTGAATACTCGGCGGGTTAATAGCATACAGTTGGTGCGGCAGTTAAACTGCCGCACCAATTTATTTTGTAAATGTAACAACAAGCCCCGGGTGTGTTCACCCGGGGCTAAATTTTTTATCAATTAGAACGGCAATTATCCGGCACAGCCCCAACAAAAAGATGGAAAAGAGACATCACTCCCCTGACATTGATTATAGGGGTTGTGCGCGGTATAGTGTATTGTGGAGGTAACTAAATATGAAAGGCGTGCAATTTGTTGTTGACGAGCATGGGACTAAAACGGCAGTGGTAATCAATTTGAAGCATTACTCGGAGCTTTGGGAAGATTTTTACGACAGCGCTCTTGCCCGGGCTCGAAAAAATGAGCCGCGAGAATCCTTGGCATCGGTGAAAAAACGCTTAAAAAAACGCGGAAAGACCCGATCTCATGGATAGCTAGCCATGGTGTTCTCCGGGTCGGCGCGAAAATAGCTAGAATCAATTATTTATGCCAACAATTTCTAAGTTTTACGGCATCGCAATTCGGATGTATTTCGACGATCATCCACGACCTCATTTCCATGCATATTCAGGCGGAGAAGATGCATCGATATCGATTGACACACTTGAAATATTGGAGGGTAGACTCCCAAAAAGATCTTTAGCCCTTGTATTGGAATGGGCCTCCGACCATCGGGCCGAGTTGCGCGAGAATTGGTCTCGTTGCGAGACACATAGAGAGCTCAAGAAAATTGATCCGTTGATTTGAATTATAGAGGGATAACGACCATGCATAAAGTAAGTAAGGTAACTGCATTGTGTAATTATCGGCTTCATGTGGAGTTCGACGACGGCACGGCGGGCGAGATTGACCTGAGCGATCGGTTATTCGGGCCGGTTTTCGAACCGTTGCGCGACGAAGTTGAATTCCAAAAAGTTGCCGTGGACGAATTTGGAGCTATCGCTTGGCCTTGCGGAGCAGACCTGGCCCCGGACGCCCTTTATCTAAGACTGGCTTCACATGTGTCGGCTTAATGGGGTGTAGAGAAAAGAGATGCGTCTGCTTTTTATCCTCCGAATAGTCCTTTCGATAACCATAAAAGACAACGCTTCGCGCATCACTGAAATCTCTTATTAGCTAAAGCACGACCGACCAGGATAATCACTCTTTCCTTCAAGACAATGAAGAGATTCGCAACATCGTGAGGTAACACTTGCAGTTCACCATCTCGCACTCTAAGCGATCCTATCGGTTTATCAATCTTACAACCATTATGAACAATAACATTCCTAGCCCTCTTTACTAATTGGATCGTCTCACAACTCCAACACAAGTCAGTTAC
>JBEKSO010000545.1:0-3998 GCA_049516935.1 Thermoguttaceae bacterium | reverse complement strand
TCAACTGGAGATCGCCACGCTGGAATTGGAAGGACATCTACTGGCTACGCTTTACGGCTTCAGCGCTAAGGGCGTGTATTACGCGCACAAGATCGGTTACGATCCGCGCTTCGCCCACTTCAGCCCGGGCCAGGTGATGTTCTGGAATATTCTTGAGCGATTGCACGCCGATGGGCGATGGCAGGCCGTCGATTGTCTGGGGCCTCTGACCGAAGCAATCTCGCGCTGGCGCCCGGCGACGTACACCATCGGCCGCGTGGTGGTGGCCCCTCGGCGCTTGGTGGGCCGGGCTGCGATGCACGCCTATCAAAACTGGTGGCCGGCCGTGCGAAGATTGCGAAAATCGCTGTCCGGCAAATTGCCCGACGCAAGTCCCGTCGAATCGCCCCTCGCCGATCCGCTGGGCGTGCCGGGGTAATCTGAATAAATCAACACGGAGGCACGGAGGACACGGAGTTCAGGGATTAAATCGCTTTTCAGATGAGTGTAACGTTTTTGTGGCACTGGCATCTTGCCATTGCTGAAAAAATACACGGGCAAGATGCCCGTGCCACCCAATTTAATCCGTTACACTTGATTTTTCGCTCATAATATTGAAATCTCTTCTCCGTGCCTCCGTGTTGTTTGATCTTTTTTACGTCGGATTTTTGATTTCCGAGCATACGCGGATAATGCGGGCAAGGGCCTCGTCGATTTCGGCTTGGGTCGTACCTGGGCCGAGGCTGAAGCGCAACGAACTGGATACGATTTCATTCGGCAAACCCATGGCCCTAAGCGTGGGCGACAGCTCGCTCGATCCGCTGGAACAGGCCGAGCCTACAGAACAGGCCACGCCGGCCATGTCCAGGGCCACGAGCAAGACCTGGGCGTCCAGTCCGGGAAAGGCGATGTTGCTGGTCTGCGGCAGGCGCTCGACCGCCGCGGAGTGGATAATTAATTCCGGCATGGCGGCTTTCAGGCCTTCTTCGAACCGCCCGCGCAGGGATTCCATGGTCTTGCGGTGCGACTCCTGTTCGACTTGCCAGAGTTCCAAGGCGGTCAGCATGCCCACGGCCAAGGCGACCGATTCGGTGCCCGGCCGGATGCCGAACTGGTGATGGCCGCCGAATTGGATCGGCACTATGGGCACGTCGTGGCGGAGGATCAAGCCGCCGATGCCCAAGGGCCCTTGGAATTTATGCGCGGCCAGGCTCATGGCCGCCGCGCCCGTGGAGCGGAAATCGACGGGAATTTTGCCCACGGTCTGCACTGCGTCGGTGTGGAAGAAAATTCCGGCGTTGTTGCAGATTTGGGCAAGTTGATGAATCGGTTGTATCGCACCCGTTTCGTGATTCCCCCAAATAACGCTGACCAACCGGGTTTGTTCACCCAAAAGGGGCGGCAGGTTTTCCGGGCGGACAACGCCGTCCGGGGTAACGCTTAAGGTGTCCAATCGCCAGCCTTGTTCCAGGAGATACTCGGCCGGCTCGATTACGTTTTGATGCTCGACTGCTGAAATGACGATCTGCCCCGGCCCTGATCCACCTGCCCGGGCGATGCCTAAGACGGCCAAATTGTTGGCCTCAGTGCCGCTGGCTGTGAAAATCAAACGGTCGGCCTGGGGACAGGTAAGATCCGCGCCAAGGATGGCGGCGATGCGTTCGCGAGTGTCTTCCAACATCCGATGCGCTCGTTGACCGGGCTGGTGCTGGCTGGCCGGATTGGCATAGCACTGGGCGTAACATCGCACCATGGCCTCGACGACCTCGGGCCTGGTAGGGGTAGTGGCATTATGATCAAGATATATCGTTTCCATCATTTATTGATTCCGATGTAGCCAATGATCCTTATTCAGCCGCAAACACGGCTGTACCAGCCGAGTTTGCTAGTCGTTTGGCCGTGGAACGATTCATTTGCAATATAGGACACAATAGTATTTTGGGTAGTTTTGGCCGTTTTGGCAATGGCGACAACTTTGAATAAATTACTAATTGCCGTTGCTAAAAAGCAGTCAAAAGCAGTATTATCCGCCGCTCTATTAAGTCATCCAGATAAGGACATGAATGTTCGAACAGGGAGGTTCGGTAGGACATGCAATCTTCGCAATCGTCGGCGACAATTGCTTTTCGAGCGCTAGTAATGCTGGCTTTTATAATCGGCATCCCACTGGTTGCGTTTAATGGATCATCGCTGCCAGATCGGGCCAAAAAACTGCTGGAAAAAGTCGGGCCGGTAATCGCGTCGGCCATTTCGACAAAGACTTCCAGCACATTGCCCGAAGCCCCGCCGTATGATGCGAAATTGCAAAATCCGCTTGCGGTGCCCGCGCAAACATCAATCGGCATGTTCAATCCACCCGGGCAATTGGCGGCAAACAATCGGCCGAACCTTTTACCCGAGCAGGCATTAAGCGGAAGCAGCGCGCGATTCGGTCAGTCGGCGTCAAATATTGTCCCCGCCGATTACCAGGCCCCGGTTGAGCCGAATATTAATAATAAGGGATATAATAGCGGTCAAACCGACGCAAATCCGTTTATGAGCATGCAAGACCGCCTGCGGCGGTCGGGGGCGACTTATTATCTGCTGGAAACATGGGGCAATCAACGGCAGTTTTTCCGGTTCTATTGTCAGATGTCAGTGGGCGGAAATTCCAGCTATACGCGCTATTTCGAGGCTATAAATGCCAATCCGCTGGAGGCAATGGCCGACGTCTTGCGCCAAGTCGAGGACTGGCGCGGGGGCGGCGATCGAGTCCGATAATTCTTGACGGCCTTTCGGTAAAGTGCAAGGAAAAAGGGAAAAGTGAGAAAAAGGGAAATTTTTATTTTTTCCCCATTTCTCCCCTTTTCCTTTGTCCCTCTTTATACAATGATTTACTGAAATCTATTGGTCGCTTGCGAACGAATAACGACATCGGGCGATGACGAATATTCCTCCTAGTACCGGCTGTTTATTGCGGAGCGTGGCTTTGCGCTATCGTCCTTGGGGGCGAGGTTCATGGTCGGCTTATACACATATGGGGTATAACCGATCTACTCTGCGGACTGCAAGCGCCGCGGAAGATTCCCCTATCGGAGGTGGATCAAACGCCCGGGATGAACGGCTGGCTGAACTGGAAGCCATACTTTTTCTCGCCTCGCAGCCCATGTCTAGCCGAAAACTGGCACAGTTGGCGGGCTTGGCGGACGGAACCAAAGCGCGTACACTGGTCCGGTCGCTTAATCGGATGTACGATGCGTGTGGGTGTGCCTTCCGGATCGAGGAGGTGGCCGGCGGATTTCAGTTGATGAGCCGGGCAAAATTCGCGCCCTGGTTGCGGCGCTTGCAAGCGGCTTGGGTTGAAGTTCGCTTATCGGGCCCGGCCATGGAAACATTGGCCGTGGTGGCCTATCGCCAACCGATCCTGCGAGCCGAGATAGAAGCCATACGCGGGGTGCAATCCGGCGAGGTGCTGCGACAATTGATTGAACGCGACCTGGTGCGGATCGTCAGCCGATCGGACGAATTGGGCCGGCCGTATTTATACGGCACCGGCAAACGATTCCTGCAAATTTTTGGATTAAAACATATCGAGGAACTACCTAATTATTCCCCTGACGCGAAAGAGGAGACAAACGTGAAGACCCTCACTACTACCAAAGCTCATCCCGAAGAATTCGCCACGGAGAGCACGGCCGTTTTGATGGAGCCCAAGCGCGGCCAATTGCCCGAACTTCGGAGTCCCGGCGGACCGGCTGACGACGAAGACGAGGAAGAGGAGGAAGATGACGACTTCGATGACCTCGATGAGGATGAAGATGAAGACGAAGATGAAGACGAGGATGACGATCTCGAAGAAGAGGAGCCTTGGGAAGAAGTCGAAGACGAGGAGGAAGAAGAGGAGGAGGAAGAGGACGAAGACGAGGATGACGAAGACTGGGACGATGAAGATTGGGACGACGACGATTGGGACGAAGACGACGATGATTGGGACGAAGACGAGGATGAAGACGAAGACGAGGATGAAGAGGAGGAAGAAG
>JBEKSO010000544.1:0-3080 GCA_049516935.1 Thermoguttaceae bacterium | reverse complement strand
TATCATCCGGCAGATCCAGGCCCTTTTGATATAGGAGCAGGACTTCCTTGTACGGGCAAAAAATCTGGGGGATATCATTGATGGGTTTATTTAGCCGGGCGGCCAGTATTTCCCGCTGGTCGGCTATGACTTTGTCGAGCAGCGCGATCTTTTGTTTTTCATCTTTAGGGCCCGGCATGCCCGAGTCGTGAATCCCTCGCACGCCGACCGTATAGACCGACTCGTACTTGGCGGATTCTTTGGCGCGATCGTCCCAATAGCGATAGATTTCATCTTTGTTGGTGTCGTAGCGCCATGGGCCGGGCGGCTTGCCGTATTCGGCCTGGAAGTTATTGGTCCATTCGTCGACGTTGTTGCGGAGCATGGGTTCGCAGTGGCTCGATCCCACGACGATGGCATATTGGTCGGCGACTTTCGGATTGTCTTTATAATAATAAAAGGCCTTTGTGCAGGAATGCATGGCCGGCCAGATGAAATTGGCTTTTAAACGCAGGAGCAGTTCGAATATCCGGGCGTAAGTTTTCGGTCCGATGTCCTTGATATCGGGGTCCATATTTTTCGCCGCCCAGGGTTTTAGGCCCCAGTCTTCGTCGTTCAGGAATATCCCCCGATATTTTACGGATGGCGGTCCTTCGACAATCGCACCGTTGCCTGCGAACAAGTTTTCGCGTTTTTCAGGTTGAACGTCGGCCCACCAATACCAGGGCGAGACACCGATCCTTTTCGATAGCTCGAAAGTGCCGAAGGCCGTGCCCCTGGGATCGCTGCCGGCAATCACCAGGGCGCGGTCGACGCCCTCCAGCGGATGCTCGACCACCGTGATCAGGAAGGTTTCCCATTTTCCCTGAAGCCGGTCGGCCGGAAGTTTTTTTGCCTTGCACATTGCCTTAATCAGGCCGGATCCTTCCATCGAACCGATGATGATTGCGAGTTTGGGAAGGTTTTCGCCATTCTCGTGAATGCCGGGTTTGGCGCCGGACACCAGGGCTATATCCTGGGCAAGGGACTGGGCAACGGTTTTCACAACGGCCGCGTCGTTGGCATCGAACACGATCTCGGCGCTTTGCCCATTGTGAACCAGCGGAAAGGCCCCGGGCGTCTGTTGAGTCAGGACATTTAAATCCGTGCCTTTCTGTGCAATATCATCAGCTTGCAGGAATCCACAAGCGAGGAAAAAGAATATCAGGAATTGAAGGGGTAAAGTCTTTGTCATGGTTTTTCTTTCATCTAAAACATATTCCAAAAGTCTCCCTGAGCGTAGCGAAGGATCTCCACTGCAACCTCGTATTACCTATTTTTGCCATTTTGTTCCTTCTAGATTCTTCGCTTCGCTCAGAATGACGCCTTTGTTTTTGGATAGGCTCTTAATACGGGAAAAAGGGGACATTCCGCGTCTGTTCGGCACGATGCGGCGTGATGAGTATAAGTATAGCGACTTGTGGCAACGTTTGCCATCAAGTGGATTCTGAGTGCGAGGACACTGCCTGTCGGAGATTAAAAGGGGTCGAGGCTCATTTCCCCGCTACCGCTGGAATTATTTATTGTTTGGAAGATCGACCTGTCCCATCGGACTTGGAATCGCCGGAGGCCAGGACTTTGCCTTTCAGGTCGGGATTTTTGGGGTCTTTTTGCACGGCCCAGAGATATTGCTGCGAGGCGACGTAGAGCACGCCGTCGGAGACGGCGGGGGTGGAGCGGATTTGCGAGCCGAGGCGGATGTCGCCGAGGATTTTTTTCTCTTTGGCGGCGGCGAACACCAACAGGCTTCTGCGGGTGCCGATGTAGACCTTGCCGTCGGCCGCCAGGGTGGAACTCCAGATATCGGACTTGGCGTCGTGCACCCAGTAGCATTTGCCGGTGTCGGCGTCGAGGCAATGGATGTGGCCGTCGGCGTCGGCAATGAACACCAGTCCGTAGGCGACCGAGGGCGTGGACATGCTGCGATCGATGCCGTCGTAAGACCAGATTTTGGCGGTTTGCGAGACGTCGCCGATCTGGGTTGCATCGATGCAACTGACCATGCCTTTGCCCAGCCCGTGGCGGGGATCCTGCCCGGTGGCCACGTAAACGCGGTTGTTGTTGAAGACGGGCGTGCCGATGATTTCGCTGGGGCCGACGTAGGAGCCGTCGTTTACAAAGTCCTCGTTTTCCAATTTACTGCCGGCCCAATAGTCGATGGGTTTGCCGTCTTTGTAACGGTACTCGGGCGGATTGCAGTCGAACGACCAGACTTTGTGCAGGTAGGCGGGCTTGGGCGGGGCGGCGTGCAGGGCCTCGAAGGCGTAACAAACGCCGTCGCCGCCGCCGAAGAAGACCAGTGCCTTATCGCCCACATGACCCAGCGAAGGCGAAGACCACTGCCCGTGGAACACCCGCGAACCGATCATTTCGTCGTCTTTGGCTGCCAGTCGGCCGGTGTGCTTGTCCAGGGCGATAAGGCTGGGCGACATGGGAAAGGGGGCTTTTTTGTTGTCCACGCCGTTGCCGGTGTTCACGTACACCAGATCGCCGTAAACGAAGACGGAGCAACTGGCGGCGTCGTGGGGAAACACAGGAAGTTCAGAGAGCATGTCGTAGCGCCAGATGACGTCGGCATCGCCGGGTAGTTGGCCGGGCGTGGGATCGCTAAGAGCGCCGGTATAGCGGCGTTCGCCGAGGAAGGGGCCGTCGTTGCCGTTGGCCAGGCCTTCGGTGTCGAGACACACCACTTCGCTGCGGTTGGTGACGACATACACCCGATTGCCTTCCACGCACGGCGTGGAACAAATACCCAATTCCATATTGTCGAACTGGGTGCTGCGTTTGCCGGATAGTAGTTTCGGAACAACCAGTCGCCAGAGCAATTTTCCGGTGGCTTCGTCGAGGCAGAGCAACACGCCGCCGCCGGTGGGTTTGTAGCGGGGATCGTTTAGATTGACGTCGTTTGTACCGATAAAGACCTTGCCGCCCGAGACGACCGGGCCGGAGTAGTTTTCGGTTCCCAGGCGGGCGACCCATTTGACGTTTTTCGTGGTTTGCATGTCGATGCCGGAGCCGTCCGTGCGTTTTTTGCCGGGTACGAACGAGGCGGGCAGGTTCTT
>JBEKSO010000543.1:0-3074 GCA_049516935.1 Thermoguttaceae bacterium | reverse complement strand
GTGGCGGCCAGGTTGATGTGGGCCTCGATGTAATCCGCTTTCAAGCGCAAGGCTTGCCGGTAATTCTCGATCGCCTCTTGATATCGCCCCACTGCTTTTAATGCGTTGCCCAGGTTGTAGTAGGCCTTGTCATAGTCACTCTGGAGCTGCACAGCCAGTTGGTAATGTTCGATCGCCTCCTCGGGCCGGCCGGTCTGGAACAATTTTATGCCCAGGTTGTTGTGGGCCTCGGCGTTATTGGGTTCCAGGCGCAGTGCTTGCTGAAATTGTTCGATCGCCTCCGAAAGCCGGCCCATTTTGTGCAAGACAATGCCCATGTTGTTGTGGGCCCTGGGGTAATCGGATTTCAGCGCCAATGCCTGTTCATATTGTTCAATAGCCTCCGGTAAATGGCCTAGCTTGACCATGGTGAAACCCAGGTTGTAATGGGCTTCGGGGTAGTTGGGCTTAAGGCGCAGGGCTTCCCGGTAATATTTAATGGCTTCCTCCGCTTGGCCTGCTTTATCCAGCGCTATCCCCAAGTTGTTTTGAGCCATCCAGGACGCCGGATTTTTATCCAGTATTGATTTGTAGAGCGCGATGGCGTCACGGTATATGCCGCATTGCCGCCAGGTTAGAAATGTGAGTGCCGCTACCGTCATAAAGGCGACGGCGGTAGTCCAATGCGTTTTTTTCCACACATTCCGATGCCAAGCGCTAAAGCCCGCCGACGCCAGTGCAATCACACCAATGATTGCGATGTGCTCATAGTGGTCCGCCACCAGCGAATGTTCCATGAAGCCGACGTCCTTAAGGCCCAGCACCGGCGCCAAAGCAACGCAGAAAAACCCCCAGGCAAACAACAACGGCCGGCTCCAGCCCTTCCGATACCGCCACAGCACGGCCGTAAAAGCCAACGCCGCCGCAAGCGGCAGCCACCACAAGGGATTTCCGCTCTCGATGTGCCATTGCGGATAAATGAAAACGAGATTCAGCGGCAATAGCGCTTTGTAGAGGTAAAACCACACTACTCCACCCGCGCCCAGCAGGCGATCCGTAAAACTAACCGAACGATAAGCTACTTCCGCACCATGGATTTGGAACCACACGTTCACTCCCGTTAGCGCAACGGCAACCGCGAAAAACGGGATGAGGTGTGCTGGCGCCAGTCTTGTCAATGAAAAGAAAGGGATAGGCCGCTCGCTGGATGGCTTTTTGCCGGTGATAGTTGAAAGTGGTTCGATAACGCTCGCCTTTTTATCCAAAGGACTCAGCCACCAAACTATTCCCAGCAGTATTACCGGTAGGACCGCCACCGATCCCTTGCCGAGCATCGCCAGGATGAATGCCGCCAGACTCCACCAATACCAGAGAAAAAGGTGAGCAGTGGACGGTGGGCAGTGGGCAGTGTTTTGTTTAGCCTCGAGCGGGCGCCGACCGAAGGTTGGTCGGCGAGCGAGTTCGAAGAATTTCACATACCACAGAATCGACAGCAGGAAGAACAACATCGACGTCAAATTCTTCCGCTGCGCGATCCAAGCCGCGGATTGCACATTCACCGGATGCAAAGCGAAAATCATGGCCGCCAGGAACGCCCCGGGTATGGACAAATTCCGCAGGATAATCCAAATCAGCAGGGCTTCAACGATATGCAAGATCAGGTTGGTGAGGTGGTAGCCCGTCGATTTCATTCCCCACAGCCGCCATTCGATCCACAATGTTGTATTGGACATTGGCCAGTAGTCTACCGGTTCAGTGGTGCACCATATCCGATACATGCCGTCCGGGGCATTGATAACTTTAGTGTTTGTTACTAATAAATCATCATCCAGGAGGAACCCGCCGTTTATGGAGGGAAAGTAGGCGAGGAACACTAAAACGGCGATGATTGCCGCTCCTGCCGACATTTTAACGGGCAGAGCCGAAAAGACGAAAGTTCCCGGCCGGGCCTGGAGTGCGTATTTACTCGAAGATCTCTTGCGCTTGGACATGAGCGTGCCAGTGAAGGTCTCAGCGCCGGCGGTGGACTTCGGCGCCGCGCTGCTGATCGGCGCGGTGAGGCGTTATTGCGTCCTTGTTGCCGATATCCATGTCTTCGCCGAAGTAGTATTTCCGGGCATCTGGATTGGCCAGCACCTCGTGTGGAGGACCGTGGCAATCCACTTTGCCGTTGCGGATCAAATAGCAACGATCGGTGATTTGCAGCGTCTCCCGCACCTGGTGATCGGTGATCAAAATGGCTATCCCCTGGTCGCGCAATAGATGAATGATTTTCTGAATGCTGGCGATTGTCACCGGGTCGATGCCCGTGAACGGCTCGTCGAGCAAAATGATTTTGGGATTGGATACCAAGGCCCTGGCGATTTCCAGTCTGCGCCGCTCGCCGCCGGATAGCGACAAGGCCGTGGCCTTGCGCAGCCGTTTGATGTCGAACTGTTCCAGGAGTTCGTTGCAGCGGCGATTTCTGGTTTTCCGGTCGATTCCCAGCATCTCCATCACGCCCAGGAGATTTTTTTCCACGCTTAATTTGCGGAACACGCTGGATTCCTGGGCCAGGTATCCCATGCCTCCCTCGCGGGCCCGCATGTACATGGGCCAGGTGGTTATGTCCACTCCGTTGATTTTTACCGTGCCCGCGTTGGGCGCGATCATGCCGCAGGTCATGCGGAAACTGGTGGTTTTGCCGGCCCCGTTGGGACCCAATAGCCCCACGATTTCGCCTTGATCGACGCGGAAATCCACGCCGTCGACCACACGCCGCATGCCGTATATCTTTACCAATCCTTGGGCTTCGAGCATGTGAGGGTTCAGGGTTCAGAGGTCAGGGTTCGGAGATAGGACTCATGTTTCGGGACTTGGGAAAGAAATAAGGGGTGATCAGTTTACTGACCACTTTTTGAAATCCATATCGCGAAACCGGTTTCATTGTTTAATAAAATATGACGTTCATGATTCAATATTTAAATTTCATCTCTCATCCAGTACTTCCAAGTTCATTTTATGGTGGCCGTATGACGCAAGTTGTTGAGCCATCTTGGAATAAGGCGACTATTTCGTGAACAATCCAATCGAGCATTCGTTTGAATCGCAGCAGT
>JBEKSO010000542.1:0-5655 GCA_049516935.1 Thermoguttaceae bacterium | reverse complement strand
CTCCTCCGCCATGCAAACCGCCATTCAAGCCGCCAACGACGCGGGAATCATGTTCGTGGCCGCCGCCGGCAACAGCGGCACGAATAACGACGTCACCGCCCAGTACCCGGCCAATTACAACCCGCCAAACGTCATTTCCGTGGCCGCCAGCGACCAGAACGATCAACTGGCGAGTTTCAGTTGCTATGGCGCCGCCACGGTCGATCTGGCCGCGCCCGGCGTATCGATTTACAGCACCGTGCCCAATAACCGTTACGCCTATTATTCCGGTACGAGCATGGCCACGCCGATGGTGTCCGGCGTGGCGGCTTTGGCCTGGGCCTATAAACCAACTGCCACGGTCGCCGACATCCGCAACGCCATTCTGCAAGGGGTCGATAAAATCAGCTCCCTTAGCGGAAAAGTAGCCAGCGGCGGGCGTTTGGATGCTTACAATACTTTGAAATTATTGGGCGCCGGCGCCGCGCCTTCCTTGCCGGTTTTGGCTTCATTGCTGGTAAACCCGGCTTCGACCGTTACTAAAGGCGCGTCCGTGACGCTGGTCGCTCAAGCAGCGGCGTCATCGGCGGGCGTCTCGGCGGTCTATTATTATCAAGACTCCAACGGCAACGGGACATTCGACGTGGCTGATGCGTGCATCGGTTATGTTAATACGGTGGTTAATGGAACGGCCCAATTCGCCGTAAACACGGGCGGAATGACCCCGGGAACCAGCCGGTACTTTGCCCGGGCAACGGATAAAAATGGTCAGTTGAGCGCGGCCCTGTCTACAACTTTGACTATCCTGGCCCCGGACGATTACGGCAACAACCCCGCCAGCGCCGCGGCCATTGCGGTCGGCAGCACTACCTCCGGATCGATTGAAACCGGCGGCGATCAGGATTGGTTCAAATTCCAGGCCGTGGCCGGCAAAAAGTACCTCATTTCCACGACATTGGCCGGGCTGACCGACTCGGTATTGACTTTGTACGCCGGCAACGGCACAACTCAATTGGCTTATAACGACGACATAGCGTCCAACAACCCCGCGTCTCGCATCCAGTGGACTGCGCCGGCAAGCGGAACATATTTCATCAAAACCACGGCCTACGATACACATCAAACCGGCGGATATAAACTTTCGCTTACGCTGCAAAACTCGCCGCCCGTGCTGCAGACCATTAGCGACCAGATTTTGTCCAGCAAAGCCGGCGGAATAATTGTCCCATTATCCGTAAGCGATCCCGACGGTGATCATCTGGCCTTATCCGCCACGGCCTACACCGTCGATGCGAAGACTCAAGCGCATGTTTCCGTTCCCGGCGCCAAGGCGGCTTTGACCCTCTCGGGCAACCAATTACGAATCACTCGGGACGCGAACTATACCGGCGTGTTTTACGTGGATGTAACGGCCAGCGACGGGACCAACGCGGTTTTAAAATCGTTCAAGGTAACGGCCACAAATTCCACCCAACAATGGCTGGTTCCGTCGTCCGCTTCTTCACTGAGCCTTGGCGAGAATCTTTCACAAGGGGCGACTTTGGCGCGGCCGGCAACGGCTGCAATGCCACCCGCGCTGGAAGCAATCCCCCAGGTTGCCAGCGGGAACGTGTTTTCCCAGGCCTTGTCGAATTATGTTATTTATCAGGGAATGCAAAGCAAGAGCCTCTCGCTCTTGCACGCGGACATATCCGCCCAGGCAGTGGAATTTGCATTCCATGAAAACTACTTCCAGGGCGAATCGTGGATGCCCGAAAACATGGACTTTTTCAGGAACGTCTCTGGGAACCTGGTAGGCGGCGGCGATCAAATCCTGGAAGAACGTATGGACCTCGTCTCTCGAAATACTCCAGAAATCACCGGTGAAAACGCGGTAGCGCTGTCTAATGTTCCGGCAGCAGGATTCTCAAAAGGAATTGAAGCTGTCCTAGAATCCTGGGACAATCCGACTTCCCGGACCGGGTCGTTCGAAGAGTATTTCGCCTTGCTGGGCATGCAAGAATAAAGGTGCCAGGAACCATTATTTTCAGGAGTTTACAAAAATTCCTTTTTTCCATTAATAATGGTCTCTCACGCCTTTTCCTGCCTGGACCTGGAATTGCCACAAAGGGCCTAATCCCTCAATCCGTAACGAACAATGCACCATAATGTCGCAAGGCCGTCGCGCCATCCGATCTTCTTGCCTTGCTCGTATGTCCGGCCGTAATAGCTCACCGAGCGTTCGTAAATACGATATCTCCGGCGGGCAATCTTTGCGGTGAATTCCGGCTCGAATCCAAAGCGATTTTCACGAAGAATGGGTGTAATGTCGTCGGCTACTTTTCGCGTAAATACTTTATAGCATGTTTCGATGTCGGTGAGGTTGAGGTTTGTGAAGCAGTTCGAAAGGGTCGTCAGGAATTTATTGCCCAGGTAATGCCGAAAATACAGCACATGGTGCGGCTGATCGCCCAGGAACCGGCTTCCGTAGACTACGTCCGCCTTGCCTTCGATGATGGGTTGAATGAGACTGGGATACTCCGATGGATCGTATTCCAAATCCGCATCCTGGACGACGATGACGTCACCCGTCGCTTTTAAAAAACCCGTGCGCAACGAAGCGCCTTTGCCGCGGTTCTTTTCATGGTATTCGACGATAATCCGATTTTCGTCATTGGGAGTCAGCCGTTTTTCGAGATCGCGCAGAATATCGCGGGTGCCGTCGCCGCTATGGTCGTCGACGATGATGATCTCTTTACGGATTGGAACCGCCCGTACGCGATCGACGATTTCCCGAATGGTCTTTTCTTCGTTGTATGCGGGGATGACTACCGACAGCAGAAAATCTTGGGGTATAGTATAGATGCCCAGGCAAATACAAACCGCTTCCCCAAGAACGTCATGCAAGGCGTTGTACCACTCCATGGAGTACGGCTTGGCGGGGCTTATTGAAAGGAGATTATGAGACGTCATGGTTGAATCTGAAAAAAAATATGGAGTCTCAGGTAAATAATGTCGTGTTTTTTCGTCAGAGCCGGGCCGTGTCGGCCCGGAAATGCCGGGGTAACACACTCCGGCTCCGACTTTTCATGTGACAATCGTTGATGACGGTCCAATGCGTTTCTGTACCGGCTGCCTTTCAACTTTATGTCAATCCTTTACAATGTCAAGTGATTGGTAGTATAAATGGAAGGATTCTCGGCCCAACGATGTCCGGCGCAATCCATGCGAAAATATCAATCTCATGTCTAAAGATTATTGGAAAAAGATGATCAGCCGGCTTTATCGATCAACGCCGATTGTGCAGTTGGAGCCCTGGTCAAAGTGGCTATTGGCGGCGGCCTTGGTGCTCGTGGTGTTTTTGGCGTACCAGCCGGCCTGGCAGGGCGGATTCATCTGGGACGACGATGCGCACGTGACCAAACCGGAGCTCCGCTCCTGGTACGGATTGTACCGTATTTGGTTCGACCTGGGCGCAACTCAGCAGTATTATCCGCTATTGCACAGCGTCTTCTGGATCGAGCACAAGTTATGGGGCGACGCGCCGCTGGGCTATCACCTCGTGAGCATCTTCCTGCACGCCATGGCGGCCCTCATGGTGGCGGCCGTGCTGCGGCGGCTGGAGGTTCCAGGCGCGTACCTGGCGGCGGCCATATTCGCCCTGCACCCGGTGCAGGTGGAATCGGTGGCATGGATCACGGAACTGAAAAACACCCTTTCGGCCGTTTTCTACCTGTCGGCGGCCATGCTCTACCTTCGTTTCGACCAGGAGCGGAAAAAGCCGTTTTACGCGGGGGCGCTGCTTCTATTCGCGCTTGGCCTGTTGAGCAAGACCGTCACGGCAACGCTGCCAGCGGCGCTTTTGGTTGTCTTTTGGTGGAAACGGGGGAAATTGTCCTGGCGCCGCGATGTGCTGCCGCTTGTGCCTTTTTTCGTCCTCGGCGCGGCGGCCGGCCTGTTCACGGCCTGGGTCGAGCGCAAATTGATCGGCGCCGAGGGCGCGGAGTTCGACCTGACGTTCATCGATCGCTTCCTGATAGCGGGACGGGTCGTTTGGTTCTACCTGGGCAAGCTCTTCTGGCCGGCCAAGTTGATCTTCATCTATCCGCGCTGGGATGTCAATCAAGCCGTATGGTGGCAGTACTTGTTTCCAGCCGCGGCGCTGTTGTTATTGGCGGCACTGTGGATGTTGCGGCGTCGACTGCGCGGGCCGCTGGCTGGACTGCTCTTCTTCGTCGGCACGCTGCTGCCGGTCATGGGTTTCTTCAATGTGTTTCCCTTCATCTATTCGTTCGTCGCCGATCACTTTCAATACCTGGCTAGTCTGGGCGTGATCTCCCTGGTATCTGCTGGAATAGCGTTGTTGCTTGAGCGATTGTCGCTTTGGCCCCGCATCGGCGGTTACGTCCTGTGCCTGGCGTTGTTGTCGACCTTGACGATCCTCACCTGGCGGCAAAGCCGGATGTACGTCGATATCGAAATGCTTTATCAAACGACGATTGACAAAAATCCCGACTGCTGGCTGGCCTACAACAACCTGGGCCTCATCCTGGCCGATACAGGCCGACTGCAAGAGGCAATCGAACATTACCAACAGGCCCTGCGATTGAATCCTGATTACATTGAGGCCCACAACAACCTGGGTAACGCATTTCTCCAAACAGGCCGAATGCAAGAGGCAATCGAACATTATCAGCAAATCCTGCGATTGAATCCTGATCACATTGAGGCCTACGTCAGCCTGGGTAACGTATTTTTTCAAACAGGCCGAATGCAAGAGGCGATCGAACATTACCAAGAGGCCCTGCGGCTGAAGCCCGACTATGCCAAGGCCCACAACAACCTGGGTAACGTATTTTTCCAAACAGGCCGGCTGCAAGAGGCAATCGAACATTACCGGCAAGCCCTGCGATTAATTCCCGATTTCATTCAGGCTCACAACAACCTGGGCCTCGTCCTGGCCGATTCAGGCCAAATGCAAGAGGCGATTGAACATTTGCAACAAGCCCTGCGGCTGAAGCCTGACTATGTCGAAGCACACAACAACTTGGGCCGCGTCCTGGTCAAGGCAGGCCGGCTGCAAGAGGCAATCGAACATTACCAACAGGCCCTGCGATTGAATCCTGATTACTTTGAGGCTCACAACAACCTGGGCGCCGCCTTGGCCGATGCAGGCCGGCCTAAAGAGGCAATCGAACATTACCAACAGGCCCTGCGGCTGAAGCCCGACTCTGCCAGTGCCCACAACAACCTGGGCAATGCACTGACCAATGCAGGCCGGCTGCAAGAGGCAATCGAACATTTCCGGCAAGCCCTGCAATTGAATCCTGATTACGCTGAGGCTCACAACAACCTGGGCACTGCTCTGGCCGATGCAGGCCGGCCGCAAGAGGCAATCGAACATTACCAGCAAGCCCTGCGCTTGAATCCTGATTACATTGAGGCTCACAACAACCTGGGCGCCGCACTGGCCGATGCAGGCCGGCTGCAAGAGGCAATCGAACAATACCAACAGGCCCTGCGGCTAAAGCCTGGCTATGCCTATCTTTATTTCAATATGGCTTTAATCTATGCTAGGATGCAGCAATCCTCCGATGCCATTGCCGCGGCCCAGAAGGCATTGGAACTTGCCAGATCTCAGGGGCAAACGGAGATGGCCAAGCAGATTGAAGATTGGTTGAACGCCTCCCGCCTCAA
>JBEKSO010000541.1:0-4086 GCA_049516935.1 Thermoguttaceae bacterium | reverse complement strand
GTGATGCACGCGGTCGTACAAAACGCCGACCATAAAGAACATGCCAGCCGAGCTCAGTCCGTGGGCGATCATCTGGAACATGGCCCCGTTCATGCCCATCTGCCAGTAGTCGGTATTGTATTTATTGCCTGGCGCGGCGCTCCACACGGCGATGCCCAAGAGCACGTAGCCCATGTGGCTGACGGAACTATAGGCCACCAGGCGCTTGAAGTCTTTCTGGGCCATGGAAGCCAGCGCCCCGTAGATCATGCTCAACAGGCCGATGGTGCCTACCAGCCAGGACAATTCGTAGGCGGCGTCCGGACAGATGGGATAACAGAAACGCAGGATGCCGTATCCGCCCATTTTCAAGAGCACGCCGGCCAGGATCATGGATATGGGCGTGGGCGCCTCGACGTGGGCGTCGGGCAGCCACGTATGCACGGGCACGGCAGGGAGTTTAATCACGAACCCGATGAACAAGAGCACGAAGGCCCACCAGGAAAGCGATTTTCCCCACCAAAGCGTATCGTGGAACAAGGCCGGCTCGTGCTGGCCCATTTGCGTCAATGCCATGATGTCGAATGTATGGATGGGTTTAGCGGCATCGGACACGGCCAAGGTGTCGGCGGCGGCCGCGGCATGACTCTCGGATAGTTGCTTGCCGTCGAGAGATCGCACGTCGCCGGCGAAATATAGCATCAACATCGCCACCAAAATCAGCACGCTGCCGACCAGGGTAAACAAGAAGAATTTGATGGCCGCGTATTCGCGGTGCGTCCCGCCCCAAATGCCGATGAGAAAATACATCGGCAGCAGCATGACTTCCCAAAACACGTAAAACAGGAAGAAATCCAAGGACAAAAATACGCCCAGCATTCCCGTTTCCAAGAGCAAAAACAAAAAGCAATACGCCTTGACGTGTCGGGTGATGGGCCAACTCGCCCACATTGCCAGCATGCTCAGGAATGAAGTGAGGATGACCAGCGGGAAGCTGATGCCGTCGGCGCCGAGGAAATAATAAATATTGAAAGACGGAATCCAGCGATGACAGACGATGTTTTGCATGCCGGCCGTGCCCAGGGAAAAACGCCCCGGGGCGTTTTCGCCTCCGGCGGGTATGGCCATGTAAACAGTCAGCACAAAAACCGCTACTGTGACGGCAAGCGAAAAGCGTTTCATCGCCATCTGCCGGTCGCCGGGAAAGAAACACAACAAGATCGCTCCCACGCTGGGCAAAAATATGACCGCGCTAAAAAGCAGCGTTGTGAAAACCGCCGGATCAAGTTGGGTGAACGGCCACATATGTCGGGACTCTTATTTAAGGGTTGAGGGTTCTACCATCCGAACATCGAATAGTTCTGATACATATTTATGATTACAAACAACGCAATTATGCCCAAGGCCAAGAGCATGATATATTGCCGCAAATTTCCGGTTTGGATTCGCCGCAACCAGATGCCCACGGCGTATATGCCCCCGGCCATCAGATCGATAAGCCGATCCACGAAAATCCGATCGATCCAATTGTCCAATCGCGAGCAGGCCATAACGGCCAGGGCCAGGTGATCGGCTATCCAGTCGATGACATTTTTATCGCAGGCGGCGACCCAGCCTGAAATGCGCAACAGCGGCCGGACAAAAAGGAATTGATACGACTCGTCGAACCACCACTTGTGATAGAACAAGCTGTAAAATGGGGCGAAGGTTCGCCGCGCATCGTTGGGATCAAGCGATTGCACGCCGTAAAACGCCGTTGCCAGGATAAAACCCGTCAAGGCCATGGCAAAGGCGAGCATCGAGGCGGTAAAATGCACTTCTTCAATCTGCGGGTGATATATGTGTTCCGGCGGCACGGTTACGTAAGGCCAGAGTGCACCCGCCGCGCTGCCTTGCGATATTCCCGCCGGAATGGCCTGGTTCAGTAGCGGTTCCAATCCATAATTCGTGGCGAAAAGATTCCAGCCGGCCACGATGCTCAGTCCGGCAAGTATCACCAGGGGCACGGTCATCGTCGGCGGCGATTCGTGGGCGTGCTCATATATATGCTCGTCGCGGGGCTTGCCCGTAAAGGTCATGAACCACAGGCGGAACATATAAAAGGCGGTCATGCCCGCCGCGGCCACGGCTATATAAAACAGCACGGAAAACATGGGATTGGCCGTTTTAAAGACCAGGGCCTGGGCGATGATGTAATCTTTGGAATAATACCCGCTCATGCCGATGACCGTGGGCACGCCCGCCCCGGAAATGGCCAGGCAGCCCGCCAGCATGGTCCAGGCGGTGTAGGGCATTTTCTTAAGTAGCCCGCCCATCCGCGGCATCTCGTTGGTCCCTGTGGCATGAATCACCGAGCCGGAACAAAGGAACAGAAGCGATTTGAAAAACGCGTGCGTGAACAAGTGGAACACGCCGGAGAGCCACCCGCCAACGCCCAGGGCAAACATCATGTAACCCAATTGACTCACCGTGGAATAGGCCAGCACGCGCTTGATGTCGGTTGCGGTCAAAGCCATCGTGGCCGCTATAAACAAAGTAATGCAGCCGATAACGGCGATAACCAGCAGCACCTCGGGCGTAAACAGCGGATAACACCGGCCCACCATGTACACCCCGGCGGCGACCATCGTGGCGGCGTGGATAAGCGCGCTGACCGGCGTGGGGCCTTCCATGGCGTCGGGCAGCCACACGTGCAAGGGAAACTGCGCGCTCTTGCCCACGCATCCGCAAAATATTCCCAATCCGCCAATGACCAACAGCCAATACCCGTATCCTTGCTGTCGCCATTTGCGGATGTTATTCTCAATTATCACATCTATCGCTGCTTGTTCTGCAATCCCGCCTTTACCGTCGAGCGAAGGCATCACGCCATTGACCGCTTGGTTGTGGATACGCAGAACGGTTTTTTCGATTTCATCGCTGGCGGCCAGCTTGACCATCCCATCCGGGACTTGTATGGCATATTGATTATTTTCCGGCCGGACCTGGCTAAAGATGCCGGGCATGGTCCGCACGGTTCCGGCGGCGTCGGTGGTTTTATAATCCGAAAATGAAAACGTTCCCATGCCGGCCCATACGGCCGCCAGCCCGATCAACATGCCGAAGTCGCCCACGCGGTTGACGATAAACGCCTTATTCCCGGCGTTCGAAGCGCTTTTACGCTCGTGGTAGAATCCGATCAGCAAGTACGAGCAAATGCCCACCAGTTCCCAAAACACGAACACCATGGCCAGGTTGCCGGCGATAACCAATCCCAGCATGCTGAAACAAAACAGGGAGAGATATTGGAAAAAGCGGCAGTAACGGCCGCGGCGGTGCAGCGGTTCGCCGTTGGATAGCGTGACCAGCGTATCGGTCACGTCGTGCAATTCCTCGTGCATGTATCCGAACGAATACACGTGGATGCAGGACGCCACCAGCGTGACCATGCAAAACATGGCGATGGTCAGGGCGTCGATGTAATAGCCGATCGTCACCCGCAGCGAGCCGAACACGGCCAGGGCGTACCAATCGCCGGATATGGCCGGCACGGGCAGCGGCGATGCCCCGCCATGGGCGCCCGGTCCATGAGCGGCCCCGGTCAAGGGATATTGCATTAGCCACAACACCAATGCCGAAGCCGATAGAACGAACGCGGCGATAATCGCCAGAGCGGCCAAATACCCGGCGCAGTGACCGCCCTTGCCCATCCGCGGTCCGAAAAACACGATGAGCGCAAACGAGACCAACGGCAGCAACCAGGCCAGTCCCAAAAGCATCGGCAGTGTTTGGTTTAGATCCATGAATTTATTGGTTCACGGTTTACAGTTATCAGTTTACAGTGCGAAACCGCAAGCGGTTTCATTCATCCTTCATCCTTCCTCCCTCATCCCTCATCTCTCATCTCTCATCCCTTCAGTTCATCCGCTTTATCCACGTCGATCGTGGCGTGCGTATAGTAATAATTCAGCGCAATCGCCAGTGCCACGGCGGCCTCGGCGGCGGCAAGGACGATAACGAACATGGCGATCAATTGCCCGTCAAGGCCCAGGCCCGTATCGCCTGTCAAAAACGGACTGCCGAAGGCGATGAAGTTCAAGTTGGCCGCATTTAGAATCAGCTCGATCC
>JBEKSO010000540.1:0-5919 GCA_049516935.1 Thermoguttaceae bacterium | reverse complement strand
ATGCCGAGTGTTCAAAAGCAAAACATTCAAGAGATGTTTGTAGAATTTGATGTTCGTGAACCTGAAGAAGTCAGCGAAGATTGCATGCCCCAATCGTGTCGTCAATACAAAAGAAATATATCCTCCAAGCCAATACCCTCTACGGATTGCATCAAAACAAACGATCGAGTTATGATTTTGGGAAATCCTGGGGTTGGAAAAACAACATTGCTTAAGTTTGTGTCGCATTCTTTAGCCAATTCGTATGTAAGTGGTGAAGACGGTAAAAGAGAGATACCTATATATATAAGGTTACCTGAGTTTTGCCGTGCGCAGGAAATTGATGAACGGGTTGATTTTGTGAAATTCATTGCGGCGATTTCTGCAGATCATTGTTGCGCTGATATCGAACAACCCCTTAGAGAAGAATTGGGACATGACAGAAGGCAATGTTTGCTTTTATTAGATGGACTAGATGAAATTGGGAATCAAGAGCAAAAAGAATCTTTGATCGAATCAATAAAATCATTCATTGACCAATATCCCAAAAATCGTTTTGTTATAACATCACGAATAGTTGGTTTTGACCCGTCACCGTGGAAAAATCAACAATTTGCCATTTTTCAAATTCAAGAATACAACGAAAATCAAATAGAAATATTCGCACAGAAATGGGCATCTATTTTTTCAGAGAGCGAACACAAATCAAAGGAAGAGATTCTGAAAAGTCTACGTACCGCGATATTTTCTAATCCGAGAGTTCAAGGCCTAGCTTCAAACCCTCTGATCTTAACAATTTTGGTTCTTCTAAATGAAGCCCGAGGTGGTATGCTCCCTCGGCGGCGAGTCGATCTTTATGAAAAAGTTGTGGAAGTATTTTTGGATACATGGGAAAGCAACAAAAGACCAAATGAAAAATTCGACAATACATATAATATTGATATAGATGCAAGAGAATTTCGTTGGTTGCTATCCGACCTAGCCCTAGCGATGCAAAAAGCAGAGAAAATTCTCGCTCCAAGATGGTGGATTACCGATAGAATGCAGGATTATCTTCAAAATAAACTAGGATTTACCATAGAGGAGGCCAAGGATGCATGTGATCGAATAATTCGTTATCTTTCCGAACGGACAGGGCTTATTGAGGAGCGGGGGTTAGATCTTTTCGGATTTTCGCACCGTACACTTCAGGAATATTTTTCATCGATAGGAGTCCTCGATGAGGCGGATGCCTCATATTCGCGAGATGTAACTTCCGGTCTGCGCGGTTATTATTACCATCCACAATGGTCGGAGGTGATACGCCTTGTTGCCGCCCAACTTACACCTTCATTGGCTGAATCGCTCATATCAGCAATTATGGATGATCCTGATCCCGTGGGTCGTTTTTTACATCGGGGTCATTTGTTAGTGTTAAAATGTCTTAATGATGGCACAACAGTGGCAAATCGCCGATTAGTTGATTCAACTTTTGAATCACTAAAAAAACTCGGCAACTCGCGTTGGCTTGGAATCACATTAGAAGCTTTAAAAGTACTTGAAAGTTTTCAAGGAACTAGATATCAAAAGCAAGCAGATGAAACCGTGGATAGTATCTTGAAAACTGCGGAAAAAGGTCTTGATAAGGAAGATTTTCACTGTCTTTATGAAAGAGTTCACTTTAAAAAGATATTCGAATCTGCGCACCAGAAATTGTTCGCAGAAGTCAGGGATGCAGAAGCCGCTCGTGAAGTTGCCGTAACAATCGCTGACAAACAATGCCACATTGTTTTTATCAATGCAAAACTTCTTGCAGAAAATCCCAAAAAATGGCGTAAGAGTGTTTATTCATTATTAAAAGACGGTCAGCAAAGCGATTGTTTAAAGGAGATATTGATAAAAGAACTTGGCCGCAAACTTGCCACCGACAGGGGTTCCAGGCTCTGGCTTAGACAAATCCTTCTTTCCAAGGAAGATGTCCCGCTTAGAGTTGCAAGTGCTACTGCGCTTGGGGCTGCGGTAAAGAATGTCCGTAATATCGCAGAACTTTTGCTACAAGTTCTCGATTCTGATCAAGATGAAGAGGTTAGGTCGGCTTGTGCGCGTTCATTGCGGGATGCAGCAGAAAATAATGCATTGATTACAAACCGATTATTGGAGATTATTAAAAGTGATAAATCAACTATTGTTCAATCCGGAGCAGCGAGAGGATTGGCTAAAGCCTCCGGTACAGAACCTAAGGCCCGTACAACATTAATAAAATATGCTTCGCTTGAAAAAAAATCAGAAGCTCTAAGGGTCGCTTGTGCCTGGTCTTTAAAGCAGTATATAGGAAAGGATTCAGATATCACGCATATTTTCAAATCTTGGTTAGCATCATCGCGTTATTCCGGACTCCAACGGGTCGCTGCACAGTCGCTAGCAACAGCTATGGCGGAAGATAAAATTGAATGGGACCATCAAGTTGTTGAAAATGCCGAAAATATACTTATGAATCTTAAAAATCCATGTGCATGCGCCTTGGAAAGTCTTGAACAAATTGCATCAGCCCGGGAGATCCATCAGGGTCTTCGGCTGGAAAATATACTTCGTGAGACACTTCAGGTCTTTGATAACCGAATAGAATTAGCGTTCATTTTTGGTTCAACGGCACGAAACCGTCAGATGGTAGATAGCGATATTGATATATTAATCATCGGCGATGTTAATCTCAAGGAGCTTTCGGGACCGCTACGCCTAGCAGAGAAAGTATTAGGGCGCCGCATTAGTCCATCTATCTATACAAAGGATTCATTCCAGGAGCGATATCACACTGGAGACCCGTTTCTCTTGGATGTATCTAACCGTGAAAAAATCCCGATAATACACAAAAACAAAAACGGCTCTATAAAGGAGTTTGATAATGAGCTTGGAACAATGGTTGCGGAACGGATGGCTGCAAAAGCATAATCCCACACTACCCGAAATTCATAAGTTATTCCAAATTGTGGATCGGGATCTATCCGATGCTGAAGTTGAGGGACTTAGTGCAGATGGCAAATTTGAGCATGCATATGACGCGGCTTTACAATTATGTATGATCCCATTAACTGCTTGTGGATATATGGTTCCTAAAGGTTCAGGGAAGCATAAACGTGTAATCGAATCTTTATCCTTTACTTTAGGCCATAGGTGGAATGATCCGTCCGAATACCTTGAGCGATGTTCTCGCTTAAGAGGTCAGGCAATCTATGATCGAATTAATGCTGTCAGTAAAAATGACGCGAATGATTTACTACTAACAGCTAAACAACTTAGAACGGATGTGATTGAATGGTTAAAAGTAAATTATTCAGCTTTTGTGCCCTTGGGTATATAGCTAAAAATAAATCTGTTTATCTTTCGGTAGTCAGGTTGTCGTATATCCATATAAATCAATCAACATTACAGTGAGGCTCAATAGCCAGACCAGGTTTTAAAACAGGGGCGCGGATATGTTTATTTCTTCTGCGAATTGAAAATTATTTCTTCTTTAAAATTTTTTCAATAATTCCCTAGAAATTGTGCCAACCACTTTGCTACAATCCGCCCGGCTTGATATTGCGCGATCCTCATGCCCCTGGATGGAGAGTCAAGAATACAAAATGGCAAACGTGGAAAAATCGCGATTTGGTGTACAAATAAATGAGTCGCCACACATAACCAACAGCGGATATCCCCGGATACAAACGTGGAAAAAACGCAATTTGTTCCCCAACTAACAAACAAGATTTCAGAGTCGAGAACGAGTGCGTGGGGATAGATTTTCCCATGTCCAACAGATCCGTTCGGGGGTATTTTATAGGGAAAATTAGCCAAATCCATAATATGCTATGTTTGTAATATGGATGTCTGCAAGCGGCACGGGAGGGTCGCAGCGCGGAACTGTAAAAACGGATATGGCTTTATCGCTTTTCTCAAGAACAAAAGGGAGGCAGAAACAATGGCAGCTATTGCTTGGAAAGATTTCTACTCGGTGGGCGATGCGTCGCTGGACGCACAACACCAGCAATTGATCGGCGTCATAAATGAACTATTTGATGCCATGGAAAAGAAATCCGCGCAACAAGCGATCAAACCTATACTGGACCGCTTGGTTAAATACACATTCGAGCATTTCAAGCGCGAAGAGGAAACGATGGCGACGGCCGGGTATCCGGATTTAATCGAGCATCGGGCCATGCACGACAAGATTCGCCAAAAAACACTGGACCTGCAAGAAAACGCCGATTTTGTGACGGGGCATAATCTTCTCGCCTTTCTGAAACAGTGGTGGATGGGCCATATCCAAACCGAAGACAAAAAATACGCTCCGTTCTTGGAGGCATTGGGCAGTAGTAGCCGATAGGCCGTGCGGGCATGTTTTGTTATTGCAAATTGTCAATTGCAAAATGCAAATTGAACAAGCACAAAAACTTGCAAAATTTACCGATTTAATTCAGTCTTCATCCATTTAACTGAAGACTGATTACTAAAAACTGATAACCATCTATGGCCCGCCATTTATCATGAGTTATTTGGTTGCGGCCGTAATGCCGCGCTAGGATATTACGCTCCGAACAGCAGGCCCATCAGGTCTTTCGTGCCCCAGGCGGTTGGATTTACCAGGACTTCGCCCGCTTCGAAGCCGGCGGCCATGCCTTGCTGGATGGCGAAGGCGCGGAAGCGGTCCACGGCGTTGCTTCGTTCGGGCGGGAATTGGGTCTTGTAGCAGGCGATGGCTTTTAGCTTTGTCTCGAGCGTGTCGCCGATGTCGATCACTATTCCGTTTGCCTCTACGGGCGCGAAATGGCGAAAGGCCAGCGACGAACACAAGTGCCGATGGATTGTATGGACCGGCAGGCCGTCGAAATACTGGTCCCACTTGGTTAGCCTGGAATAAAACACGGCGGCCTCGGTTATGAGCGAGGCCTGATAATGGTCGGGCGAGGCCATGGGCGTTTTCCCGCCCAGCCCGATGACCAGGCGGGGTCGATATTTGCGGAACTCCTTGGCCAGTGCCACCCGGGCTTCGAAGCAGTCGAACAGGCGGCGATTGGGCAGGTCGAGCGTAATGCGGACTGCCGCGCCTAAAATCTCGGCCGCCAGCCGGGCCTCGGCCAGGCGGACTTCCGGGCCCGGCGAAAGCGGCGTGGGCTCGCCGTCCGTCAGGTCGATCATGCCCACCCGATATCCCTGCCGGACCAGCTTGGCGATGGTGCCGCCGCAGGTGATTTCCAGATCATCGGGATGGGCCCCCACGGCGATTACGTCGAGTTGTGCGTCGGACATGGGCTTGAAATTAGTAGGTGGTAGGTGGTGATAGTAGGTAGTAGCAAGCATGCGCGACCGACCAACCGACCATGCTCCGCATGGTGCCCGTCGGTGCCCGTCGCGGCTTTACATACAGTGTATAACGCTTTTGGATTTTACGAAGGGCGACTGCCGACGGCAACCCGGGATATCATTGAATAGCGCTAATTTTTGTGGTAACATCGTCTGCCGAAAGCTTAAATCACATCACTTATTGCTAAAGAAGGAGTAATCATGCGAAAAGAAAATCTTTTACTAATGGTCTTAGCCTTGGTCCTCCTGTCCCAGGCGGCGGTCTTTAGCGCCGACGATCAGATCATCGCTCCCGGCGCCAAGTTGGAAAAACTGGCCGATGGATTCTCGTTCACCGAAGGGCCGGCCTGCAATCCCGACGGCACCGTGTTTTTCACCGATCAGCCCAATAACAAGATTCTCAAGTGGGACCTGGACGGCAAACTCTCGACCTTTATGGAGCCCAGCGGGCGCTCCAACGGCATGTGCTTCGACCGCCAGGGCAATCTCTGGGCCTGCGCCGACGATAAAAACGAACTGTGGCGCATCGATCCGGCCGGAAAGGTTACCGTGGTCGTAAAAGACTATGAGGGCAAACGGCTCAACGGTCCCAACGACGTGTGGATCCGCGCGGACGGG
>JBEKSO010000539.1:0-3511 GCA_049516935.1 Thermoguttaceae bacterium | reverse complement strand
CGTGTTCGGTCACTCCCACGTAAATGCCCACGGCCGATTTGTCCACATTCGGCCAATCCAAGCCGGCGTCGGCAACCGCCTCGTGTGCGCAATATATGCCGATGCCGCCCGCCCGTGTTCCGCGGCGGACTTCTTTTCGCTTTTGATAGCGGAGTTCATCGAAATTGCAGATCCCAGCCACGGTCGGTCCGAAATAGCGAGTCTCGTACGACACTACCCCGCTGCGTCCGGAAAGCAGGCTTTCGCGAAATTCTTTGAGCGAATTCCCGTTAGGCGCGGTAAGTCCAACGCCTGTAATAACTATCCGCTCGTGCTGTGGCCAATGTGCTATCATGAGCTTTATCCTTGCCGCTAGTCCAAACTTAAGAGGTTACATCCTTGTGCGTTTTCTGGCAAGCGGCAAACAAAATCGGCCCATAAAATGAGGAAATATCCACTCCGATGGGGAGTCAATGCATTCAAAAAACGAAAATCTCCCATCTATCGGAGGATTTCCATGAATATTAACAGGAGGTTATGTAACATTGCAGATGGCAAGTGCTTACGGTTGTTCAATTTGCAATTTGCATTTGTCAATTTGCAATAGACTTTGATCCCGATTTGCTCCATTCGGCCATGCGGCGCACGCCTTCGGCGGTGGAAATGGCCGGCGAGTAGCCGAAATCGGCCTTTGCCCTGGAAATGCAAAACCAGTGCGATCGGGCCATCTGGGCGGCAAGAAATCGCGTCATGGGCGGATCGCCCGGCCAGCCAAGCACTCGGTACACTGCTTCGAAAAAAATCCCCAATTTCCAGGCCGTGGCAAAAGACACCGCTCTGCGCACCGGCGGCAGTCCGGCCATGGCAAGCTGTTTATTGATCCAATCCCAACAGTTCACCGGCTCGCCCTGGCTGATAAAATACGCCTTTCCCGCCGCAGCCGAGCCCGGACTGAGCGCATCGGCCGCTTGAATATGTGCATCGGCCGCGTTTTCCACGTATGTAGTGTCGATCTGGTTTGTGCCGTCTCCGACCCGTATCAGCCGGCCGCACCGGGCGCGATGCAACAATCGCGGAATGAGCGAGCGGTCGCGCGGGCCCCAAATCAAATGCGGCCGAAGCACGCATGTCAACAACCCGTTGCCCCCGTTGGCCGCCAGCACTTCCTGCTCGGCCAGGGCCTTTGAACGCGCATAGTGGCATAGCCAGCGGCGCGGATAAGGCGCCGATTCGTCCACGTCGCATTGATCGTTTCCATCGAATATCACGCTAGGGCTGCTGGTATAGACCAATCGGCCCACCCCATGACGGCGGCAACCCTCGATTACCCACCGCGTGCCCAGCGTGTTGATTCGATAAAAATCCTGCCATCGTCCGCCCAGCCCGGCAATGCCCGCCACATGATATACCACGTCCACCGACCGGCAGGCATCGACGACCGAATCGCGATCGCACAAATCGGCATGTACAAACTCCACGCCCTGCGCCTTTAATTCCGGGTATTGCCTCCGGCCAAGCGCCCTGACGCGATCGCCCCGGGAAAGGAGCCGTTCGACGATATATTGCCCGAGAAAACCCCCGGCGCCGGTTACAAGTGCATCCACGGCCATTCCAACCGAAAAAGATATCCGTTTTTAAATAACACGCCTGGACCGAAAAAGGTATCCATTTTGAAACAACAGCCTGAAAGGCTGAAAATATGATAGCCCAGGGCAACGCCCTCATTGTTACACACATTTTTAATGTGTTGAAAATTCGTAGGGCCGGCAAAAACACGCCCGTTTATGGGCGTTTCCGCCAAAGGCGGTTTTAGGCCCGGCGTTTACGCCGGGTTTGTCGTCGCCTCTCTCTTCTACTGCTTTTTCCACTGAACATTGTCACGCCCATTCATGGGCGTCCTATTTGCCGGCATGACAGGAGGCCCGTGAACGGGCCTGACAACCCAATTATCGTGTTTTCTCGACCCGGCGTAAACGCCGGGCCTAACACCGCTACGCTGCCAAGGGCCGTAAACGGCCCTAGCCATTCTTACCCGTCACTTCATATATAACAACGAGGGCGTTGCCCTGGGCTGTCATATTTAAACCCTTTAGGCTTTAAAATGCTACTCATTTTGCCGTAAAAGGTGGGCTATCTCTCTTTACACCGGATTGGTTAGGCTTCAACTTCTTCGGCTTATACAAATACCAAATGGGTAATTGACTCGTTAAAATAGACAAAATGATTAGTATAGGTCATTATTTACGGTCAGCAAAAGCTGGCAAGCCAAGTGGCCGATTATACCTACATAAGCTGAATGGCCTTGTTCAGCCATTGTCTATTTTGACAATGAGCGGTGAATGTCGGCCTTTTGGGGATATTTTTTCCAGGAAACAGCACATGGTCACGCAAGTAAAAGAGCAGATAAAAGCGGATAAACCCCATTATTTGCTATTTGTCGAGACGGCCCGGGATAATAACCCGGGAAAGTGGCATTTTAAGCTAAAAGAGGCCAATGGGGCGGCCCAATTCCAGGCCGTCGACGTCGAACCCGGTGTATGCGGGGAACGGCTTGATCTATTGACTATAATTCGGGCGTTAGAATCATTAGATCAGCCGTCTCGGGTGACCTTGACTTCCTGTTCCCCATACATCCGACAGGGGATGCAATATGGCATATCCGAGTGGCGGGAAAACAAATGGCAATGGGAGTTTTTTGGATACATGGTCCCCATAAAACACGCGGATTTATGGCAACGCATGGACCATTTACTGCATGTCCATTCGGTCGAATGCCGCCGACTGCGCGTTGACGGCCCCCACAACACATTGGCCGGACCAACAACCAAACGCCAACTCCAACCGGTAAATTGGGGGCTTCGCGTCGCCGCCGATATTTGGTTAAAATGTATGGGGCATATAATACCCGATATATTTCGCCATCGCCTAAACTTGACCATGAAAAATTTAGGGCACCGTTTGATTCGCCTCAGGCCTACTTAGTCATTGAGATGCCTACTTACTCACTTTTAACACGACGAAAATTTTGGAGCCTTTGGCCTATAGCCTATAACCTACAGCCTATAGCCTGATTGCAAGGAGGTTTGTGTGCGTACCAACCTTTGTTTGGAAAACATCGGCCGATTGATAGAAGGAAGACACGAAAATCCATTTGAATTGCTGGGACCTCACGAGGTAAACGATGCCGGACGCCGCGCCTTGGCAGTGCGGGCCTATTTGCCCAATTCGATGCAGGCCTGGGTGGTCGATCCCAAGCATGCCCGCTCGCCCCTGCCCATGCGGCGGATCCATCCGGCCGGCCTGTTCGAGGCCATTTGCCCGATGTCCAACGGCAACGGCTCCCCACGGTACATGATCCGCGTGGCCGAAGAGGGAGGAAAGAAACCCACTATGATGTACGATCCTTATTCCTTTCCGCATTTATTGACCGATTACGATTTGCACCTCCTCAACGAAGGCCGGCACTGGCAGTCCTACAATAAACTCGGCGCCCAACTCCGGACAATTGATGGTGTGGATGGCGTGAATTTCG
>JBEKSO010000538.1:0-3326 GCA_049516935.1 Thermoguttaceae bacterium | reverse complement strand
ATAACGTCCTCGATTGCATCGCTAATAACGTACTTGCCAATATTATTTTTCGAAAAATCAAAATCATGTATTACAAAACTTGGTTCGCTGGAAATAAGATCGTGGACTTTTCCTGCATAAACGGGGAATAGATGAATTTCATAGTTTTTAGAATTGACAAATTGCGATAGCCATCTTGCGGTATGTATGCTATTCAACATGGCAACAAATAATATCTTTATTATTTTTGATTCCGGCAAAATAATATTATTGAAATTATCATCGATCTTGTCGAGTTTTATGTTTAATAACTTTTGCCTGTGCGTGGTTTGCTGAAGTAATTGCTCATAATTTTCAATTCTCTCTGAAAGTATACTTAATTGCTTATTTGCTTTCTCAAGAGCTCCCACCCTTTCCTGGAGAATATCAATCTTCCGGATTTTTGCCATAAGCCTCCTAAGAGAGGGCGAAATATTAAGAAGAATGTATTTTATTATTTTCATGACATTATTTCAGAGTGAAAAAGGGATGCAGCCAATCCTGTTCCAAGTAAATAAAGGGAGGAAATGGAGGAAATGAAGGTTCGCAACTCTTTTTAATTCTATTGGGAAGATAAGTGATTTATAATATGTATTTTCCCTCTTCCCGGCTTTCCGGTCCTTGGCGGCGAATACGTTTAACGATTTTCTTTTTGTCCATATCAACATCCAGAAAATCAGTGATATCCGCGATTGGCACTTGAAATTTTATAAGTCGTTTGAAGCCAAAAGTTAAGCAATGCTATAGCTGCAATGCCAACAGAGATTCTGCCGCACCGGTGCATAGTTGTGGTTTCTCAATTCGTCGCCTGCGGAAAGGATTCAATTTACGATGCTGCAATCCGTGTCATGATAGTAGTGCTATGACAGAAAACTTAAGGTTAATACACATTAGAAGTTACAAAAGATCAAGTGCCATTCGGTTCCTGAAACTTTTATCAGCCCTTCCGGTCATTGGTGCGAATATATTTATCCAAGTGGAGGAGTTGCCATGTTGTTGGGCACCAGCGGCATGAATTTGGATCGCACTTTGCGATAGATTTTGAAACAGGTTTGCTTTAGGCCGACATTATTCAAACTTGCCGCCAGCCGAACGCCCCAGTCGATAACGCGAAAACGGCGGCGGAAATAACCTTTGGCATGAACAGGCGCACCCGATGGAGTTGAAGGGCTCGGAGCCGGTTGAGGGGCATTAAACACGTTCGCGTAATCTATGAGAAGGTGGCGGATGTAATACTCCTGCGATGAGAATTTCGGGTTTTTGAGGATGTGTTGGAGGATGTTAAAGTAGCCGAGTTTTTGGCATTCTTTACTCAATGCCGAAGTCGTCTTTCCCAGGCGGAAGTTCGTGAGCGATTCTCGAATGCCGCCGATGAGATATTCAAAGGAAACATCGATGAATAGGCATACGTCCTCGCCCATCCCTATTTCTTCCTTGAATCGGTGCCGTTCCAATACTTCTCTTCTTGCCATCACGGTCGAAGTGGAAATGCCGCAACTGGCCAAGATAGCGGGGAAAACCTTGCCGGACATGACACCCGTGTCCATCAACTGCACCGGCTTGCCGTAAAAATCGACTCGGGTATAGCTAGTATGGGAAAAGTAGAGGTCGTGGGCCTTCATAAACGACAATTGCTTTTCCAACTTTTCGGGGAGGAACATGTCGTCGGAATCCAGAAAGGCGATGTAGTCGCCGCTCGATCGGCTTATGCCGAAATTTCGCGCGGACGATACGCCCGCATGTTCTCTGCGAAAATACTTTATTCGAGAATCGGAAGACGCGAATTTTTCGACGGGGGCGGGATCGTCGGTCGAACCGTCGTCGATCAGCAAAATCTCGAAATTCTCGTACGTCTGATTCAACACGCTTATAACCGCTTGCAAAACGAGCGGAATTCGATTGTAAAACGGAATAATGACGCTTATTTTCTCGCGGACATTATCCGCGAGAGCCTGAACATGTTGCTGGGCCTCGGTGAAGGGAGTCTCCTTTAAAAACTCGGCGGTGGTTCGGTAAAATTGGTATTCCGAACCCGCCATCTCCCGCATTTCCTTGGACGTAAGTCTATCGATCATGGAACTCCACAACCAATTACATTCGCCCACATGGGTCGTCGAGTAGTTCACTTGCTGCTCGGCGTGGCAACGATTTTTCACCAATATCCCGTCGTGATATATCAGCTTGGCGCTGCGGAACATTTTAAACCAAAGATCGTAATCGCCGGTCGTTCGCAATTTTTCGTCAAAAAGCCCGACCCTTTCGAAATGGCTTTTATGAATGAGCAGCGAACAGCCGTGAGTAAGCCCCCTAAGGAGCGGGTAAAGTGAATGGCCGAGCTTTTCTTTGGGATACACTGCCCCCGCATTGAAGGTGGAAAGGACCTGGGAATTTTCGTCGATATTCACATAATTGCCGTAAATGATGGCGTCTTTGCGATCCTCTTTTCGCAAGATGTCGATTTGAATCTGAATTTTATGGGGAAGATAAACGTCGTCATGGCTTAACCAGGAGAAGTACTCGCCCCGCATATTGGCTATCGCCAAATTTAGGGCGGTGGAAACGCCTCCGTTTTCCTTCTCGAAATAGCGAATCTTATCTGCATAAGAGAGCGCGACCTCCCGCGATTTGCCGCAGTCCTTCGAGCCGTCGTTTACAACGAGAATTTCGATGTTTTTATACGTCTGGGCCAATGCGCTATCGATTGCCTGAGCGAGATAGCGAGAACCGTTATAAACCGGTATGACAATGGAAACTAATGGTTGAAATGCGGACGCTGGCATTAAAAATCTCCCCGAATTTGAATGAATTATAGGGTGATCTTTCGTAGATACTTACCCTGCCAAGTTATTTTGAAATGAGGAGTTCAATGAAAAGTGCGATAGACTCTCATAAAATATAGTAGTGTCAACAGCCGATTTCGTATAACCGCCGGATTGTGGTTAGAAATGGCGACAACTCTGAGATCGTTCATCCAAGAGCCAATCTGCGGCGTCCATTTCTTCGTATCCTAAGCATCAGAGATAAGGCGGCGGTATTCAGTCCTTTTGGGACTTTTCTTCTTTAAGGTGTAACTTTAGTGTGAAATATCACCATTTATCCCCCTCGTGCTGGTGTTATCATTTCTTGCTTTCGAGCGGAGCGCCTTGTAAAGAACTTTTCGATCCAGGTCAAGATCGAAATCATCAATTCCAACATCAAGATTTTAGCCCAGACTCCCCAATCTTCGCCTTTATTCTTACATATGTGAAAGAATGGAGTGACTGGCGATGCCAAAAAGTTTAGGTAAGCAGCAATCTGACCTGGCCGCA
>JBEKSO010000537.1:0-2671 GCA_049516935.1 Thermoguttaceae bacterium | reverse complement strand
CTGAGCGGCATACACCTGGATATTGCCGTTGGTCGTAAATCGTCCCAGCCAGGTCCGATCTTTGACTTTTGCCGGCGCGGTTGGACCGCTTCGCGCCAATTCCACGCCGCCTTCCAAGTAGGCGATTATCTTGCTATCCGGCCGTACGTCGCCGTCGGCACGCTCGATCCACAGCAAAGCCTCGCTGCATCGCGCATCGCAAGCGCCCTGCTGGATCCGGCAGTTGCCCTTGAGCAACCAAACGTCATAAGACCCGGACGTCCACCGATTGGCCGCCTCCGCGCTCACGGCGATCGGATCGTTTCGATTCGGCTCCGGCAAATCCACCTCGCCCCGCGCGGTCGCCGCAAAACAAGCAACAATAACCGCAACCAACCAACCGCATATTAAAGATTGCAAATTGCAAATCGAATTCGCCAACCGCTTGCGGTTTCGCGCTGCGTATTCACTGGGCGGCCGCCCGTTGCCCACCGCCCACTGTCCTCCGCCCACCGTCCACTTTTTTTTACAATTTGCAATTTGCAATTTGCAATTTTCAATTTGCAATTCCTTCCCCGCGCGCGCGGTTTCTTCGCAAGCGCACAGTCTCAGCCCGGCGCATCGAACATCAACCGGTCTTTCAGGCCGTGATTTCAGCAGACAAGCATCCTTGCCACGTCGGGCCGACCTTGCCGGTCCTCCCGAGTTGAAGCAGTAACACAAATCGTGAAAAGTCGTTACGTGAAAAGTCGCCTATTTCGGGCGGGCCAGATTATATGTATCCCCGCCCTTAAGATCAAGGTATGTTCCATAGCTTTCCACAAGTCACAACATCTTGTCGCATAAGACGTTAAATCATTCTTTCGTTAGAGATTTGCCAAAATTGCCATTATCGATCCACTCTTCAGCAGGGTGCAACCGCCTTGGAAACTCTGTTTTAGTCATGGCTTTACGATACAATTCAGCAGCCGATTCAGCGCTAAACTGGTAAACAATAACCCATCACGTGCCGTAATTAAGGAAGATTAGTATGAATGCCGAATCCCAAACAGCAGATAATACACCCATTGCCAAGGTGGCCGACACCGCCGAGTTGATAAAATATCAGACCGGGGCGATTGTCAGCCGAACTCTGATCAAAAAACCGACCGGGACCGTTACTTTATTCGCTTTTGACGCCGGGCAGGAACTCAGCGAACACACCGCCCCATTTGATGCTTTGGCCCATGTCCTTGACGGTCAAACCGAAATAACAATTGCAGGTAAACCCCTGCGACTTACCGCCGGACAAATGGTCCTTATGCCCGCCGGTAAACCCCATGCCGTCAAGGCCACAAAACAATTCAAAATGATGCTGATTATGATCAAAGAAAAATCATCTTAGCGATATACATCCCGTCTATGTCCCGCGGCAATTATTAAAAAGTCTCGATCTTGCTTCGTTTTTCCATCCCGAGTACCATGAGTTAAGACATCCAGCCGGAAATATTACGGCTTTTGTGCAAACTATCCATTTTAGCAAAGGTTCTGCAATGAGTTCGATGTTCCAAAGCCCTTCCCATGTCCGTCGCTTTTCTCGCATGGCATTGTTTATTGCTCTTTTCGCCGCTTGTCTTGTCCCGGCCGCTTGGGCCGATCCGGTAGGGCCCAGACCGGAAGATCGTCAAATCACGACTGGCGTGAGGACCCTGCTCTTGCGAGAGCACCTTTCACGCCATCCCTTGGACAAGGAAATTGCCGCCCGGTGGATGAAGACCTTCCTGAAATCGTTGGATCCGATGAAGGTTTATTTCTACCAGTCCGACGTGGACGAATTCACTCGGCGCCAGGACGATCTGGTCAAGATGATCGAAAAGAACGACATTAGTTTTGCATATTTCGTATTTCAGCGGTATTTGCAGCGGGTGGATGAGCGGGTGAAAATGGTCGATGAACTCTTGGCCCAACCCATGGACTTCACGGTCAACGAGGAGATGACCGTCGACCGCGACCTGCTCCAATATCCCAAGGACCCCAACGAAGCCCGCGATCGCTGGCGGAAGCGGCTGAAGTACGATATCCTGGTCCTGAAAACGGACAAGGAAAAGAAGGTTGCCGCTGCGGAACCCGCCAGGGATACGATCTCACGCCAGGGCGACGAATATGAGCAAGCCAAAAAGAACGTACTAAATCAAATCGAGCAGACGGAACCGAAAAGCGAGCCTAAGAGCAAGGACATAGTAAAAGAAGAAAAAAGTCCGGTCGAAAGGCTTACCCAGCGTTACCACAGCTTTGTCAAACGCATGCACCAGACCGATGCCGACGAATTGCTGGAAATCTATCTGAATTCGCTGACCACTTCGTTTGATCCGCATACCGACTACATGTCGCCCTCCACGCAGGAAAATTTCGACATCATGATGCGCCTGGAATTGGAAGGCATCGGGGCTTCGCTGCAATCGGACGACGGTTACACGGTGGTCAAGCATCTCGTGCCCGGCGGAGTAGCCGACAAAGACGGCCGCTTGAAAATCGAGGATAAAATCGTGGGCGTGGGCCAGGCCGATGAGGGCCCCATCGTCGACGTGGTCGACATGAAACTCAACGACGTGGTCAAACTCATCCGCGGCTCGAAGGGCACCGTCGTTCGCCTGGAGGTTTTGACTCCCGCCGGCGATAAGAAAATCCTGAAAATGACCCGCCAAAAAATCGA
>JBEKSO010000536.1:0-4138 GCA_049516935.1 Thermoguttaceae bacterium | reverse complement strand
GTGACCGAACACGGCAACGTCGAGACTGAAAACGAACTGTACCTGCTTAAAGGCTACGATTACGACACGCAATACTGGTCGCACCACCACAATCCCCGCACGGTGGCCAACAATCCGGCCGGCGAAATTTCGGTGAATCTGGGCATCACCGGTCCGCACTACACCTTGGGCGCGGCATGTGCGGCGGGCAATGCGGGAGTCATTCAAGGCGTGCAGATGCTGCGACTGGGCGAGTGCGATATGGCAATTTGCGGCGGCGTTTCCGAGAGCATTCATACCTTCGGGATTTTCGCCAGTTTCCACAGCCAGGGGGCATTGGCCAAAAATGAATATCCGGCCAAGGCCTCCAGGCCCTTCGATCTGGATCGCAACGGCATAGTGGTGGCCGAAGGCGGTTGCATGTTCGTGCTCGAGCGATTGACTGATGCCCAAGCCCGGGGCGCGAAAATTTACGGCGAGGTTGCCGGTTATGCCATGAACAGCGACGCCACCGATTTTGTCCTGCCCGATCCAGTGCGCCAGTCCGAGTGCATCAACCTGGCCTTGAAACGCGCCCAGTTGAATGCGGAGGACATGGATATTGTCAGCACGCACGCCACAGGGACCGCCTCGGGCGATATTCAGGAATGCCTGGCCTTGAGGCGGGTCTGGCGGGAGAACGGCCGCACGGCGTTCAACAACACCAAGAGTTTTATTGGTCACGCCATGGGCGCGGCTGGGGCCCTCGAATTGGCCGGCAATCTGCCCTCGTTCAGCGACGGCGTTTGCCATCCCACGATCAACCTCGACCGCCCGGACCCCGAATGCACGCTGCCGAACCTGGTCGCCTGTGAGCCGCGCGAATTGGGCGACGTGAAAACTATTTTGAATAATTCATTCGGTATGTTGGGAATCAAGACTATACATTCGCAATTTTTCAGGCTGTTCAAACAGCGAGATTTAGGTAATTTTCCAAAAGGTGAATTATATCACACATGTCGGCTTTAGTGGCCGAGTTGAGGGTAATTGTTTGTTCCAGGATTACGCGATGAAGCACGCGGAGCATGTGGTGGAGCGACCATTCGGTGTCCCAATCGCCCAAGCGATGACGGGCGGCGCGGGCCTGGGGCAACTTTTGCCCTTCGTTTATATACCACAGGCCGATCACGCTTTGCATCAGCCATACCCAAGGAGAAAGTTTTTCGATGCTCTGTTGACACCAGTGCTGCGGAGATGCAATTTTCATCACCTGCTTGCCGGCTTTGAAAGCAACCTCTATCGACCATCTCCACGAGGATCGCTCGATTACCCAGACTGGGTCGGCCGACGGATCGGTGGTATACAGGTATTTGTCTTTGAACTTGCCCAACGGATCGCGGACCAGCACGACCATAATCGGCGTCGATCCCGCCACTCTGGGCCAGAGAGCCTCGTACGTCAACACTTTGAAGGCGCGTCTTACGCCATATGCCGTGGCCTTGACCGTTCGCCAAACCCACGTCCCGCCCTGACGGCAATCCGCCTTTTTGACGGCCTCGCGCGGACTTGGCAAGCGAGCCCCCTTGCGTGGCTTCCGTCCGCATTTGCCCTTGCGCTGCTTGGGCGGATGCGGACTGTACAAGGCCGCGTCGCCGCGCATCACGCCCACGTGCGTCACCCGAGGGTTCAGGTTTCCCAGCAGATGTTTCGCGGAATAGGCCCCATCGCCGATAAAAACCAGCTTTCTCTCCGGGAACCAAGCCAGCACGTCGCCGAGCATTTGCCTGGCCAGAGCCGCTTCGCCGGGTTGCCCCTTGCCCGAGATGTGCAGCTTGGCGTGGATCGGCAGACAGAATATTCTGTTGGTCCCTGGAATACGGATTGCCAGCCCCATGACCACCCAATGATTGCCCGAAGAGATAACGGTCCGTTTTGGGGTGGACGCCGCCGCATCGCGAAACCACCCCAAGCCGTAGACATGTTTGCCGTGCTTGCTCAAGAGCGTGTCGTCCACCACCAAATGCAGCCGCCCGCGCGGATTGAGCCGTACGACCACCGCCACACAAATCTGATGGGCCAAGTCCTGCACGGTCCAAGCGGAACGGCTGAAGAAGTTGTAGAAACGGTCGAATGGATGCCGTTGCGTGCGGGATATGGGCGTACCGGCCCGGATCGTTTGGAACACTCCATATTCGGTCCGCCTGCTCAGGCACATTATCCACCCCAACAGCACCTCGACGTGCGTTTGAAAGGACGGTTGTGTAAATACTGGCAGCAGGCATTGCAAAACCGAGTCCAGATCGTAAACATGGATGGGGACCTCCTTGTCCTTTGCGTTTTTCCACACAAAGTTTACAAGGAACCCCGTCCTGTTTTCACTATCAATTTCCATCATAAAATCTGCGAATGTATAGTCTGAGCGAAGCGAAGAATCTGGCTGAAATAAGACGGGAAATACCGGCATTTTTTTAAATCCCCCGAGATCCTTCGCTTCGCTCAGGATGACTTTTGGGATAGGTTCTTATTCTAAAAACGTCCAACAAAATCTGACTAATATGTGTTTTCCATCTTGCCGTCTAAAGCCTAACGGTATAATCTAACGTGCATAGTGTAAACTGGCGCCTACCGAGCATTTCCCACCTCAGTGCCCTTGCCCCACAGGAGTCTAAGGCCATGTCAAAGCGATCGAATCGCCGCCAATTTTTACAAACCACGGCTTTAACCGGCATCGGTTTTTGGATTGCCGCTCGCAGTGAAGCGAAGGAAAGCAAATCGCCCAACGAGCGCGTTGCCATAGCTTGCATCGGGCTGGGAACCCAAGGCAATAAGGATGCCGATAACGCAAGCAAACTTGGAGACATTGTCGCCATTTGCGACGTGGACGAAGTCCGGCTTAACAAGGCCGGCGGTTGGTGGAAATATCCCAAGGCCAAGAAGTACGCCGATTTCCGCAAGATGTTCGATGAGATGGATAAAAGCATCGACGCGGTTACTGTCGGCACTCCCGATCACATACACGCCGTTGTGGCTTTGAAGGCCATGCGCATGGGCAAGCATTGTTATTGCCAGAAACCCATGACCCGCTGCTTGTACGAAGCCCGGCTTATGGCCAACGTGGCCCAGGAGATGAAAGTCGCCACGCAAATGGGCAATCAGGGCACGGCCGATGCGTCGCTGCGAAAAACGGTAGCCGTTATCCAGGCCGGCGCGCTGGGCGCACCCAAGGAAATCCATGCCTGGACGAACCGGCCCATTTGGCCGCAAGGCGGGGCAAGGCCCGCGCCCGCGGCTTGTCCCGAAACGTTGAAATGGGATCTGTGGATCGGACCGGCCCCCATGCGCCCCTATACCGAAGATTATCACCCCATCAATTGGCGCGGCTGGTGGGATTTCGGCACCGGCGCGATTGGCGACATGGCCTGCCATACCATAAATTTGCCGTACTGGGCGTTTGATCTTCGCGACCCGATATCCGTTCAAGCCGAAACATCGGGCCATAATAAAGACAGCTTCCCGGCGTCTTCGAAAATAGTTTACGAGTTTGCCGCCGCCGGCAAACGGCCGGCCGTAAAACTATTCTGGTATGACGGCGGAAATCTGCCCGATGAACATGTCGTCGGGCCGATGTACGACCTTTACAAAAAGGAAATCGAAAAAGATAAAGAATTCCTAAAAAGCGGGTGCGTAATCATCGGCAATAAGGACACGCTGTTTATCCCCGGCGATTACGCGGACAAACTGACAAAACTTTCCGGTGATAAGCCGCTCCCGGAGGTGCAATACGTCAAATCGCCCGGCCATTACGAAGAATGGATCCGCGCCATCAAGGGCGGCGAGCCGGCCAAGTCGAATTTCCCCGATTATTCCGGCCCATTGACCGAAACCGTGCTCTTGGGCAACCTGGCCGTGTGGGTTGCGGACAAAGGCCACGGCAAAAAAGTCGAGTGGGACGCCAAAAACCTCAAATGCACAAACATCGAAGGATTGGAACCGCTAATCAAGCCCACGTACCGGCCCGGATATACGCTGGATGTATAGCGCCTTTTATTGACGCATATTCAGAACTTGCATGCTGGAAATTATTGCAAATTGAACAATTTCAAATTGCAAATTGAACAAAATTAAAGGCTCTTATACCAATTTCAAGTTAAAACAGCGCTTCGCCGCGTGTTTACGCTAC
>JBEKSO010000535.1:0-2501 GCA_049516935.1 Thermoguttaceae bacterium | reverse complement strand
CATCGATCGGGTAATAGTGCAGTTGTCACAATCCGGCAAGATTCCGCCTCGTTGGACGCTGGAGTCCGAGGACGACAAGCCACTTTCCATCCGGCAATGGTCCAAAAGCGAGCAAGCGAGCGCGGGTTTGGGCGCCGGCGGCGAAATATGGGAATTGACGCTGCGCCGGCCGCTAAGCGCACCATTCGAGATCCACGGCACGCGCGAGGCCGCATTCGGCGACCGGCAAGCGGTCTGCCTGGCGTCGCTGCCCGAGGCCGGCAGCCAGCGCGGCACGCTGATAATCCGCGGTTCAGGCGACAAAGGACTGCATATCGTCAATCGCCGGCTGAAATCCATTTTGCCGGAGCCGGTCCCGGTGGATGAATATTCAACGGTTCGGGCGACGTTCCGCTTTGATCCGCTTAGCGACGTGACATTGGCGAGCGAATCGGCCATAATGCTCTCGGCGGAAAGCGGGAAAAATCCGCCGCCGATCTGGGTGCGGAATTGCCGATTGGAATCGTGGTATGGATCGCAAGGCGAGGCGCGACATTTGGCCGTTTTCGAAGTACAAAATGCCGGTGGTAGCCGATTGGAGATTGTTTTGCCGCGCGGCGTCTCAAGCGAAGACGTTCGCGGCCTGTGGGTCGAGGATGGCCCGGTGGACTGGCAACAAGGAGGCGAAGGCGCCTCGGAGGCGGGATCGGACTTAAGAAAAAATATCGTGTCGGCGCCGCTTCCGGCCGCAAAGCGATTCCCCACGGTTTCGATTTGCTTTATAACGCACCAGTCCGGATTGGGGACATTCGGATCGCTTGCCCCGCCCATGCCTGAAGTCAACGTTCCGGTGCTTGCCGGCACTTGGAGCGTATGGTTGCCGCCGGGTTATGAAGCTGTAGAAGCGAATAGGCGTTGGCAGGGGCCGTATCGGGCGGAAATCACTATTAGCCGGCGATTATTCGGCCCCCTGGGACGCGATCCTGAGCAAAAGGCATTCAATCCCTTTGTTGCCCAAGATTGGTTGACATTGGCCGGTGAGCAAGGGGAATTTCATCCGGCCGAAAGCAATTCATCACGGGACAAACATCTCCCGGCGGGTTGCCGTTGGACGGATACCCAAGGTTGGAGCGTGCAGAGCATGGAAATATCGGCCGCTCATCCGGTGCCGATAAAATATGTCCATCGCCGCTTATGGCAATTATGGGCCGCGGTGATTTTTGTTCTGACATTGGGTGCGGGTAATTTGAAGGCCGCGAAATATCCTATCTCGTTTGCCGTTTTGACCGGCATTTTCGGGATCTTGGCGTTTGTCTTGCCCGATATCTACGTTCCGCTTGCCTCGGCAGCCGTGTTGGGAATGCTGGCTTGCCTGTTGCTGCTGATGATCAGGTCTTGCGTAAATGCCGGAGTTCCTGCCATAACGCCGGATCAAGGCAACGTGGAGCAATCGTCGTCGGCGTCGAAAACCGCGCGATTGGCCGACCAGGCCGGTGCGATATTATTGATTGCCGCCGCTTGCGTGTTTTTTGCCGGGAATGGCAGGGCGGATGAAGGCGTTGAAAAACCTCGGCCTTCGGCCGCGATGGACTATCGCGTTTTCGTACCCATCGACGATGAGAAGAAGCCCATCGGCGACAAGGTCTATATTCACGAAAAATTTTTCAATGAACTTTATCGCCGCGCCGCCGAGGCCAAGGCAGAGCCCCGGGGCTGGTTGCTGGGAGCGGCCGTGTATCGAGGATCACTGGAGCGTGAAGCGTCGTCCGGGCGGCTGGCCTGCGAGGCGATCAAAGCCCGATTCGAACTCAGGGTTTTTGGGCGGATGGTCCAAGTCGGAATTCCCTTCCACCGGGAAAACGCACGGCTGATTCCCGATAGCGCAACGCTCGACGGCAGGCCGATCGAGGTGAAATGGGAGTCCGACGGCGGCGCTTTGAGTTTTGAAGTGGAAGAGCCCGGCGATTACCGTTTGGAATTGGGGTTTCGTCCCGCTCCGCGCGAGGTTGGCGGATCGGGCGGTTTTGAGATGTCAATCCCGCGCCTGGCCCAATCGCGTTTGGAATTGACCTTGCCCGCCGAAATACCGGGCATCGAGGCGGGTTCCGCGCTGGGCGCAACCGGCCTGGAAACAAATCCGCCCCGGCTTTTGGCCGAACTCGGTCCGAGCAATCGGCTGGCGGTGCATTGGCCGGAATCGCCGGCAAAAGGCGCGGAGACCGGCATCGAAGCGGATCAACTCACCTGGCTGAAGGTGCGACCCGGCTCGGTCGTAGTCGAGGCCCGATTTAAATTTCACCTTCCCGAAAGTCAAGTCCGCCGTTTGCAATTTTTGGCCGATCCGCGCTTGCACCTGTTGCCTATCGAGGGCAAAGATCCGCCCGGCGTGCGGATTCGCTCCGGCGGCGCCAAACAGCAAGTCATCACTATGCAATGGAACCGGCCGCTCGACGAAGAGACCGCGATTGATCTCTCGTTCTTATTGACCGGGGCCTCGGGCGCGGGTAAATTCCGCCTGCCGC
>JBEKSO010000534.1:0-2502 GCA_049516935.1 Thermoguttaceae bacterium | reverse complement strand
GCAAAATATTTGGCTACGTCGTTGGCAATGGAAAAAGTCGTAAGCGCCCCCCGTGTCATGAGCAATTGTTTGCCGATCTCCACGGTCTCGATGAGTTTTGTCGGATCGCTGTCCAGGTCGACCATGTTACCCGCTTCTTTTGCCGCCTGTGTGCCGGAATTCATGGCCACGCCGACGTCGGCTTGCGCCAGGGCAGGGGCGTCGTTGGTGCCGTCGCCCATCATGGCCACCAGTTTTCCTTCGGCCTGTTCTTTGCGGATGTAAGCCAGCTTGGCCTCGGGCGTGGCCTCGGCCAGGAAATCATCGACTCCGGCCGTGGCTGCAATCGCTGCCGCCGTCAGCGGATTGTCGCCCGTAATCATCACGGTCCGCAGTCCCATTTGGCGCAGCCGCTGGAAGCGATCTTTCATTCCCGGTTTAAGCACGTCTTCCAAAACAACCAGCCCGGCGATACGGTTTCCCTCGGCTACAAGCAGCGGGGTGGCGCCCTTGGACGCGATGGAATGCACTTGCTCGTCGAGATTAGCTGGAATGATTCCGCGCTCATGCTCTACATAACGCACGATGGCATCCGGGGCGCCTTTGCGGATTCGCCGGCCGTCGGCCAAATCGACGCCGCTCATTCGCGACTGGGCCGAAAAAGGGATAAACCTTGCATTGGGCGGGACGAGCAAGCCGTCGCTTTTGCCGTGACCGGCCGCCCCTAAAGAGTCGTCGAGCTTGTGATACAAAGAGACGATGCTTTTGCCTTCCGGGGTTTCATCCGCGCTTGAGGCCAGCGCAGTGACATAGGCAAGATGCATGGGCAAGCAATCGCCGACGGGTATGAACCGCGTGGCATGGCGATTTCCCATCGTAATTGTGCCGGTCTTGTCCAAGAGCAGGGTATCCACGTCGCCGGCGACTTCAACAGCTTTGCCGCTTTTGGCGAGAATGTTCGCCCGCAGCGCCCGGTCCATCCCCGCGATGCCGATGGCGGCCAAAAGCGCGCCTATGGTCGTGGGAATCAAACAGACCAGCAATGCCACGAGCGTCGGCACGTCGGTTCCCAGGCTTTTCACCTGCTGCCCAGTCCCGTAATATGCTTGCATATATCTTTCCGCGTTTAAGGCCATCGGCCAAAGGGTTGCCGTCACAATCAGGAAAATCAAGGTGAAGGCGGCTAGGACTAAAGTCAAGGCAATCTCGTTTGGCGTGCGCTGTCGAATCGCGCCTTCGACCAGGGCAATCATGCGGTCCAGGAAGGTGTGGCCGGGGGCGGCGGTGATCTGAACGATAATCTGATCGGAAAGAACCCGCGTCCCGCCCGTTACCCCCGAGCGGTCGCCGCCTGCCTCGCGAATAACCGGGGCCGATTCGCCGGTAATGGCCGATTCGTCGATCGAAGCCACGCCTTCGACGATCTCGCCGTCGCTAGGAATGACTTCGCCGGATTCCACAAGCACGAAATCGCCGCCTTGCAGGGCCGAGGATGTCGTCTCTTCCGCCTCCCAATCTTTTTCCACGCCAGCCGCCAGTCCATTTTTATAGTAACGGGGCAGGCGTCTTGCCGGCGTTTCCCGCCGGGTTTTTCGCAGGGTTTCGGCCTGCGCCTTGCCCCGCGCTTCGGCAAGCGCCGAGGCGAAATTGGCGAAAAGCAGGGTCAATACAAGCCAGAAATCCAAGGCCAAGAGATAACCGATGCTTGCCGCGCTCTGGTAACCCAGGAATTTGGCTATCGTATAGATAATAGTCAATGCCGTCCCGACTTCGACCACGAACATCACGGGATTCTTCCACTGGATGTCAGGCCGGAGCATCACCAGCGATTGCTTAAAGGCCGCTTTGAGCAACTGGGGTTCGAACAGCCCATATTTCCGACTGGCACGGCGGGCAAGCTTGAGTTCTTCGGCCGGGAGAGCGGATTTAGCAGGTTTAATTGCGGACGTGTTTGACATGGCAAATATAAATCCTTTTTCAGCTGAGTTCTTTCATGCGAAAGCTGTCACCAATGGACTACCCGCCAAACGGAATCGGGCCTAAGTGTTCTGCAACAGGCCCCAGCACTACCACCGGCAGGAAAAGCAGTGCGCCGACTAAGATGATTGTTCCCAGCAAAACGAAGCCGAATGTTATGGTATCGGTCCGCATGGTGCCGACTGTAAAAGGCGTCGGCTTCTTAGTCGCTAGGCTACCCGCGATGGCGATAGGTGCAATGATCGGGACAAATCGGCTCAGTAACATGACAATTCCCGTGGCAATATCCCAATAAACACTGTAAGGCGCCGGATTCGTGTTATCGTTAAAACCATAGGTGTCACCAAGCCCTTCAAAACCCGAGCCGTTGTTGGCCGAGGAGGAAGTGAACTCGTAGAGGACTTCTGAGAATCCGTGCGCGCCGGGATTGTTGGTAGCCTTTGCGCCCCAGTCCGTTGCAGCAAATAGACCGGTAGGACCGAGTATCATTAGCGGATGAATCAACAGGGCGAGCATGGCTAACTTCATCTCTCGGCCTTCAACCTT
>JBEKSO010000533.1:0-2502 GCA_049516935.1 Thermoguttaceae bacterium | reverse complement strand
TTCATCGCCACGTCATTGCTGGTAAACAGCATTGTGGAAATGTTTTTCATGATGAACATGGACGAACTCAGCGAACTGGTCCGCACCGGGTCGCTCGATTTCGCCTTATTAAAGCCCATAGATACGCAGTTTCTGGTGTCGCTTACCAAGACCGATTGGTCGGCAGTGGGTAATTTTTTCCTGGGACTGTGTTTGCTGGGCTATTCGCTCTTGAAGATGGGCTACGTGCCGCAACCGTGGGAAGTGGCGCTGTATCCGGTGTATATCGCCTGCGGAGTGGCGATATACTACAGCCTGATGGTTGCCATGGCCGCCACCAGCGTGTGGCTGGGCCGAAACTTGACGCTTTTGGATTTTTGGTTTTCGGTGACCATGTTTTCCCGGTATCCGATGGAGATATACCAAGGCCGCTGGGGCACGCCGCTGCGCAGGGCGTTTACGTTTATCGTTCCCATTCTGGTGGTGGTGAACGTGCCTGCCCGATTGCTCATCCGTTCGTTAAGTCCGCAGAGTTTCCAGGATTGGCTGCTGCCGATTTTCACCATACTGATCACCTTTGTAAGCCTTGGCGTTGCCCGATTAATTTTTAAATTGGCGCTTTGGAGTTACCGCAGCGCGAGCAGTTAGAAATAAAATTATTTGTCAAACCGCTTGTGGTTTCGCGACAATTGCTAAAAACTCCCGGCACAAGTGCCGGGGTTAAACATCAATTCAGTAATCACCATCCACCATCCACTGACCACTGCCCACTAAAAAATGCCTAAATCACTCATTCTTTTATCGATTCCCGGATTGCGGGAGAAAGACGTGGCGATCATGCCGAAACTGCGGCAATTGATGTCCGGGGGAGAAATCGCCGAATTTGCGCCGAGTTTTCCTTGCCTGACTTGCCCGGTGCAGGCGAATATGACCACCGGGCGCCTGCCAAACGTGCACGGCGTGGTGGCCAACGGTTATTATTGGCGCGACAGGCGGCAGGTGGAGATGTGGACCTCGCCCAACGATTGCATCGACCGGCCGCAGATTTGGGATTTGCTCACGCACCACGAAGACACGCTGACCACGGCCGTATGGTTTCCCATGCACGCCAAGGGGTGCGAGGCGGATTACGTGTGCACACCTGCCCCGGTCCACAATCCAGACGGATCGGAGTCGCTTTGGTGTTACACCCGGCCGCTGGAACTTTACGGGCAATTGCGCCAGGCGTTGGGCGATTTTCCCCTGCAACATTTTTGGGGGCCGGCGGCCAATATAAAATCGACCCAGTGGATCGCCGCTTCGGCCGCGTTCGCCGCCCGGCAATGGCAGCCGAAATTCTTCTATATTTATCTGCCGCATTTGGATTACGCGGCCCAGCGCACCGGGCCTGATAGCGCGGCCGCCGATGCGGCTATCGACGAACTCGACGCGGTCATCGGCAAACTCGAAAACAATTTTAAGGAAGCCTACGACGAGGATTTGCTTTGGCTTGTCGCCGGGGAATACGTGATCAACAAGGTGAATCACGTTACTTTTCCCAACCTCCTGCTCCGCGAGGCGGGTCTCTTGGCCGTGCGCCAACAAGAGGACAGCGAACATCTGGATCTTGCCGCCTGCCGGGCGCTGGCCATGGTCGATCACCAGTTGGCGCACATTTATATCAACGACGGCGGCGAAGAAACCGCCCAGCAGGCGGCAAAACTATTTCAAGGCCGGCCGGGCATTGCCGAGGTGCTTGTCGGGGCCCAGCGGAGCCGCTACGCACTGGATCACCCGCACAGCGGCGATGTGATTCTGATATCCTCGCCCGATAGTTGGCAGGCGTATTATTGGTGGCTTTCGAACGACCGCGCCCCTCGATTCGCACGAACGGTCGATATCCATCGCAAACCGGGCTATGATCCTGTGGAGCTTTTTTTCGATCCGGCTGCAAAAAGTATTCCACTGAATGCGTCGCTGGTCAAGGGATCGCACGGGGCCCCGGCGGTGGATCGGTCGCGGCGGAGCGTGATATTGGCGTCCGAGCCGATCATGTTTCCCGGCCCCCCGGTGGCCGACACCGATGTGTTCGGCATTGTGATGAAACATTTTGGGATCAGCATTTAATAGTGGACAGTGGACGATGGGCAATGAGTTTATTGAGTTCCAGTTAATAAATGTCGCGTTTTCCCAGCAGAGCCGGGCCGTGCCGGCCCGGAATTACCGGGGCGACACGCCCCGGCTCTGACTTTTCATGCAACATTCTTTTCTGAGACTCAATCGCTGCGACCCGGGCCCGGCTTCTATTCAGGTGGAGTGAAGGTGAAGTTGCGGGATTGGGTGAAGAATTTTAAGGGATTGCTGTATACGATTTGGCGGATCAGCGATTCGGCATGGCCGCGGCTGCGCATGACGGCGATGAACTTGGGCACGGCCAGCGGATCGGACGGATCCCAATCGGCCGAGGAGTTCACCAAAATCCGCTCCGGGCCGTAGATTTCTATCATGTCGGCGGCGCGCTGGGGGGTGGCCTTGGTCGTGGGA
>JBEKSO010000532.1:0-2856 GCA_049516935.1 Thermoguttaceae bacterium | reverse complement strand
TCCGCAAACTGGAGGCGTTTATCCTGGCCCTGGTGCTTACCATCGGATTGTGTTTTCTCATCGAAATCTTTCTGTGCAAGCCATCGATCGGCGGTATTGCCGGCGGTTTTGTGCCCCACACACTTTCGGGCCTGGAGTTGTACATCGCCATCGGCATCATAGGCGCCACGGTAATGCCGCATAACTTGTATCTGCATTCGGCGCTGGTCCAAAGCCGCGACGTAACACGCAGCCGAAAGGCGGTGACCGACGCGTGCAAATACAACCTTATCGATTCGTCCATCGCCATGAACTGCGCGTTTTTCGTGAACGCGGCGATATTGATTGTGGCTGCGGCGACATTTTGGGCTAATAACAAAGAGGTAACCGAAATTCAACAAGCCCACGCACTTCTGGAACAAACCCTGGGCACGCAAATTGCGCCGATCGCCTTTGCCTTGGCCTTGCTCTGCGCCGGGCAGAGTTCAACCATCACAGGAACATTGGCTGGGCAGATCACCATGGAAGGTTTTTTGCGTTTTCGCATCCGCCCTTGGCTGCGGCGTTTGATAACCCGAACAATGGCCATCGTTCCCGCGGTCCTGGTGATTTTTTGGGCGGGCGAAAAGGGCTTATATCAACTCCTCATCCTCAGCCAGGTTATTTTGAGCTTGCAACTCGCGTTTGCCGTGGTGCCGCTGGTACGCTTCACAAGCAGCAAGCGTAAGATGGGGCCGTTCGCTAATCCGTGGTGGCTGCAAATCCTGGCCTGGCTGGTCACGGCAATCATCGCCTTGCTCAACGGAAAATTGGTGTACGAGGCACTTGGCTCCTGGCTGGAAACATCCGGCAATTGGTATTGGTTGATCGTGTTGGTCGCCGTGCCCATTTCGTTGGGCTTATCCGTACTGTTGGTATGGATGACTTTCCGCCGCGAAAAACCGGTAATGGAAGAACCCGAAGTTTCGGCCGAACAAGTATTATCCGAGGCCGCGAAAATCGAGCGCCGCTTCAAACGCATCGGCGTGGCCTTGGAGGCCAAACCGACAGACGCCTCGATGCTGGCCGAGGCCGTATCGCTGGCCAAAAGCCACCACGCCGAGTTGCTCTTGATGCACGTTGTAGACGGCGTGGGCGGAACCTGGTACGGCATTCAAACCGGCGATTCCGAAAGCCGCGAAGACGAAATATACCTGGAAGCGCTTGTCCATCGCCTGCGATCCGAACTACGCGCTGAAGACGTGCCGACCGTCGATGCCGTGCTGGGTTACGGCGACCCGTCCACTGAACTGGTCAATATCGCCAGGGAAAAAGACGTGGACCTGGTCGTAATGGGCGGGCACGGCCACCGCGGCCTGCTCGACCTGGTTTACGGCCAAACCATCTCCACCGTCCGCCACGATCTGAAGATTCCCATAGTCACCGTTCGGGGCCCTACAAAAGGATGAGGGATGAAGGAAGAAAATAATGCTGAATATTGAATGATGAATTATGAATGTGAGCATGAAACCGCTTGCGGATTCGCGATTCCGGGCCCTGAACCAAAATCCTGTATTCTGATCCCTGACCTCTGAACCCTGAACCTTGTCCAATACCAATGCCACATCGATCCTGGAAACTTCTTGGCAGCACCGACGTATCCGACCATCGGATATTCCGCATTCGGCACGACCTGTACCGTTTCGAGCCCAGCGGCGCGGAGCGGGATTTCGTGATCCTGGATTGCCCGGACTGGGTAAACGTTATTCCCTTGACCGATGACGGCCAGGTGGTGCTGATTCGTCAATTTCGCCACGGCACTCGGAGTGTGACCTTGGAAATACCCGGCGGCGTGGTCGAAGCCCGGGAAACGCCCGAGGCCGCGGCCATGCGCGAACTGAGCGAGGAAACCGGCTATGTCGCGGAGCGGGTAAAATCGCTGGGTTTCGTCAGTCCCAACCCGGCCATCCAAGGCAATCGCAGCCACACATTCCTGGCCGAAGGCTGCCGACTTGCGGCAGAACCCCAGCCCGACAGCTTCGAACAGATCGAAGTCCTGCTCCGCCCCTTGGAAGACATTCCCGCGCTGATCCGCAGCGGCGAAATCTCTCATTCCCTGATTATCGCGGCCTTTGCGCTAATTTTTTTTGAAAGGTTATAGGTTTTAGGTTGTATTCCATCATCTCTTCTTCGCGACCGCCACAGTCCTAGTCCCACGCCGGCAAGCAATAATAAGGTGATAGTCGCCGGCTCAGGCACGGGAGAAATCTGATATTGTGCAGCGAAAGGACCACCGCTTATCGGCCTGATGGTCACTATCGCACCTGCGCCGATGGAGAGGGTGTTTTGCACGATAGAATCCGCGGTCAGTATGCCATTGACGCTTAGATTCCCGGCGCCTGTTAAATCCCCGGCAACCTCCAAGTCGCTTCCTGATCCAACGGTCACAGTGCCGGAATTGTCTCCCGCCGTTGTGAAATTTCGCCCGTTAAGGACGCTGAAATTTCCTTGGTTGTTTGCCAGTGAATTGATATTGGTGAACGTCGATGCGAGGCCGTCCAAAGTTACATCGCCTTGGTTTGTGATTATATTGCTTCCAGTAGTGATATTAATTGTCGAGTTACTTCGGGCGTTCCATGTACCGCCGGTGAGTGTTGTCCCGGAAAGCTGGGCTACCGAATTATTTACTGTGAGAGTACCGCCACTGACCTCCGCCGTGCCAGTATTGTTCAAATTTCCGTTGACAATAAAATTACACCCTGTCCCGACAGTCAGTGTGCCGGAATTGGCCAAATCTCCCGCCGTTGTGAAATTTCGCCCGTTAAGGACGCTGAAATTTCCTTGGTTGTTTGCCAGTGAATTGATATTGGTGAACGTCGATGCGAGGCCGTCCAAAGT
>JBEKSO010000531.1:0-2536 GCA_049516935.1 Thermoguttaceae bacterium | reverse complement strand
GGAAAGGGCCACGATTGTGCCTTCTTTTTCCTGGGCGGCTTCGACGAACTTTTCCGGGGGCACGTCCACGCCCAGGTCAATCACTTGGAAACCGCCGCCTTCGAGCATCGAGGCCACCAGGTTTTTGCCGATGTCGTGCAGATCTCCTTGTACTGTTCCTATCACTACCCGGCCGATCGGCTCGGCGCCCTGGGCAACCAACAGCGGCGAGATCAGCTCCAAGGCGGTCTTCATCGCTCGTGCCGCGATCAGCAATTCGGGCACAAAATATTCGTTGCACTCGAAGCGATTGCCGACCTCAGCCATGGCCGGGATCATGTACTTCTGCACGAGTTCGCTGGGATCGGCCTTATCGGCCAGGGCTGCTTTGGTCACTTGTTCGGCTTTTTTGGCGTCGCCCGTAAGAATTGCATTAAAAAGTTCGGTACCATCGTACATGGCTTGCTCCCTGTAATGTCGCTCTTGATAAGTACAGTATTAAAATATCGAAAGTATCGTCTTATTTCTAGGGGCTCGAGGCGATTTAAAGATGGGATAGCTGTGCAATATAAATAAAATATTCGGAAATTCGATTCTAGTCACAAGATATCTTAATCGGTCCAAGTTTACAGTAACTGTTCATCTGAAATATATACTTATGGGGGATATCTGTCAACAATTATGAGACCGCCGACGCCGTGCCCCTTGTGTTATTATGCTAGCGTTGCTACTCTAATTCTATGATGCCGAGATAGGGTCTTGAGGTTTGCGCTAAAACGGGCGTGGTTTACATCTTGTTTTAGGGCAAGACCTTGGTTCAGTGGATAACATGCTTGTACTTTCTCGAAAAGTCGGCGAAAAAATTCTCATCGGTGATAATATCTCCGTTACCGTGGTTCGGGTTGCGCAGGGAATAGTCCGCATCGGCGTGGAAGCCCCCCAAAACCTGCCGGTGGTTCGCGAAGAAATCAAAGATCAAATGCGCGAACATAAGCCAGTGAAAAAGGCGGCTACGGCTGAGAGCTTCTAACAAAATGACGTGTGCCACTGCTGGCTTGCAGGCTGTGTTTTTTCGGCAGTTCCAACAGCGCTGCTTGCAAGCAAGCAGTGGCGCACAAGCTAACCTTTGACTTCATTTTGATAGAAGCTCTTAGTCTTCAGGGTTGTCTTAAATCGAGTTCACGCGGGGCTTGGGGATAATCGAGCGATCCGTGTTCGGCGAAAAACTGATCTAGTTTTTTTACTTTTTGCTGCGGTGAGAGTTCGCCGGAGATATCGGAGGCGGGTGAACGGCCCCATAAAATCCGCATCCCGCCGCCGGCTATGATCTCAAAATAATAGTCGCCGGCGCGACGGGCCGCTGCCGGCTCCGTTGCTGGGGCGGTTGCCGGCTGAGGCGGCAAATGCGGGACGATGGATTGGAGTTTGAGTTTTTCCCAGATCGGCAAGAGCGTGGCGGCGATTTCCGCCCCGCCCGCCACCCGGCTATCGCCCCAACGTTTGCCCACGCCGCCCATCGGACCGCGGTCCACGCCATCCAGCCGCGGATACTTGGCCCTTTCGACCGGGTCGAAATCGTCAGAGGGCAAAAGCACGGCTTCCTCATCGACGGGCAATAGTTGATCCCCAAGTTTGACCATGCAAACCGGCCGGCGATAAATTAAATCCACCTTAATTTTGGCCGGATATTGCTTGGCGACACTGCGCACTTTGGCCACCCAAGGCTGGCGCAGAAGGGAGGCGGTCACGCGTTCGATCAGGCCGTCGTCCATGATCGACGCCGGCCCGTGCAGCGTCAGATCGCGATACACCTCCACTGCCAGGTCGGTGTGGTGCAGCCAAGACGGAGGCGGCGTGATTTCGATCTGCCGCGGACCGATGAAATACTCCGACGATGCCAAAACCCTGGGACCTATTTTTTGCCAAGCCGCATACGCGCAGGCGATGAATATGCCTAACAAGAACAGGCATAATATCACTGTTCCCAACAGGCCGGAAAACCACAGGGAAAACTGATTGGAAATATTTGATTCAGTCTGTGATAAAGAACTCTTTTTTGCCGACATATAATCTAACAATCTCCGATAACTCATCAAAGTCGTGTCACATAGATAGTTCTATTCCCTTTTTATCACGAAAGGTCGAAAGGTCGAAAACACGAAATCTAGCCAGTAATGCGTAAAACATTTTTTAGAACTAAAACAGATTTACCCTTTTTGCCTTTGCTATAGAAGTATTCTCTAAAAATCCTTTTCTCATCTTTTTCGTGCTTTCGCTCTTTCGTGTTTTCGTGATGAAATTGCTATTTGGCTTATAGCACTATTCTCTTAACAATTAATGTCGGCGAATAAAAGTTCATCAGTAGACCGACATGAAGGCCGGTTGCCTTAAGGTAGGATTTCACTTGCGCGAAATGGATATCCTCTAAATCCTTTATGGCTTTTAGTTCCACGACGATTTGTTCCTCTACAACAAGATCAAGCCGATGGACACCGACTTCTTCGCCATCGAACATTACGGTCACTTCCTTTTGCGCGTCATAAACGATGCCGCAATG
>JBEKSO010000530.1:0-2539 GCA_049516935.1 Thermoguttaceae bacterium | reverse complement strand
CAAAATGAAATTTAAAACGTAAGTTGTGTGCCACTGCTGGCTTGCCAGCAGTGATTTTCCGGCACTTCGCCCAGCACTGCTTGCAAGCAAGCAGTGGCACACGTCATTTTGTTAGACGCTCTTAGTTCAAAGCGTGCAGTTTACGGTTTTACTTTTTTCTCGAATTCGGCATCTTGTCCTAAAACAGTTTTCAATCCGCCGTCGGACAGCCATTTTTTCGCCGCTACATCGTTTTTTAAATACGCATCCCAGAAGGCCGTGGAGCCGATGCAAATCAGGTCGTGGAACAAAGCGTCTTTTTTCTCCAACGCCGGATTGGCGCGGAGCGCGGCGAAGCTCATGTGTACGGCGGAGTTAAAGATGATTAAATATTGATCGGCGCCATTGATGTGATCGAATGGCAGGCGGCGATCTTTGGCGGCCGTTTCGCCCAGCGGACTGTCGTCCAACGTGCCTGTCATGTGCAGGCAGGGAATTTTGATCTTGGCGTAGATCTTATCCAGCCGAACTTTATCCTTTGTCGGCACGGGCGCACTCATGGCCACCGCGGCCTTGACGCGGGGGTCGGCAAGCGACGTTTCCCCGCCTAAAGGCCCGAAAAATGACTCGCCGGCAATGGCCAGCGTGGTCCAAGCGCCGAATGAATGTCCTGCCATGCCGATATGCCGCAAATCGGTCCGCCCTTTAAGAGCCCCTGATTCGCCGTTCATGTTTTCCATTTTATCGATGGCGAAAGAGACGTCGCGGGCGCGATTGACGGCATTTGCCGGATCCCTTGCCGCTTGCCGTATCGATTCTATGGGCTGAAACGTGTTTTGCCAGACGGCCGCATCGCTGCCGTGGTGCTGCAAATGGACCGAGACATATCCATAACTTGCCCAGTGCCGGCCGAGATATTCATAACCCTCTCGCGTGCCGCCCAGGCCGTGCGAAAAAATTATAAGCGGAAATGGGCCGTCGCCCGTATGCGGGAAATATATTTTCACCGGCACGTCGCGATCGCGGGCCGGATCGTTCCAATCGTAAGAGACCGTATCGACTTGATACGGCCCGGGCCGGGCAGTATAGGTCACCGCCGGATCGCCTGCAAAAAGCGGCGAAGGAACTATAAAGAAGGCGATAATCAGTATGAGCGCGTTGATACCGACGGCTGCTATATTTTTCTTCATAACGACCCTCCTTTGTCAGGATAAACTTAGCGGAGGTCGTGTACAATAGCAAACCATCGCATGAGAAAAGCCGCAAACGATTAGGCAGTTTTTCCCTGCGAAACCGCATGCGGCTTATATGCGTCGTTTTTTCTCGCCATTCCGGCCAATAGTGTTCGCCGATAAACTGCTTTATGAGTTATTACGGGACAATCGCCGCCCCGGCAACCCAGGCGCCTGCCTCGAACAAACCTGCCCGAATGCTAAGCGGCAAGGGATCGATCATGTACGGCGCGCAATCGCCCGGCCGGTAATAGCCCAGCGTGTACATGCACTCGTCGGGCACTTCCAGGCCCATCTTGTAAGGCAGGATAGGTATCATCAGGAAAAAGTGGGCGGCCGATCCGAAGGGCTGGAGCCAGGGACCCAGCGTATGCCCGTAGCGCTCGACTTGTACTTGTTCGAAATACAGCGGGTGATGGCACAAAGCCGAGGCGGTCCAGGTGAAGGTGATCGACGACCAGCAGCGGGGCTGGAATGGTTCGCCTCCCCAGGGACAATCCTTGGGCAGCTCGCCCGCCGAGGGCGTGATGTTGATGGTCAACTGGGATATTTTTTTCAGGTCTTTGACCGAGAGACAGCCTTCTTTGAGGTCCGGATTCTGTGAGGCCAGCATCTGCTCCAACGTCTGACCTCCGACGTTTTGATCTTTAACATCGTTAGCCTTCAACTGCACGCCACTGTCTTTTTGCAGTACAACCGGAGATTTTGGACCGGCGGACTTCGTCATACTGCGGATGTTCGGCAATACGGCGGTGCTGCCCGTTCCGGCGGACGGCAATATCAAGGGTGCGCCGATTTCCTCGGCGGAGTCAGACGCGACAGTCGATCGCTTATCGCCAAATGGATCCTCAAAGGCGGCGGAGGCGGATTGCCGGGAATTGCTTGCCGGTTCCGCGGGACTGGACCGGACGACGTGCCCGGTTTGTATGACGCCGTCTTCGGCGTCACCCGATTCCAAATTGTAGGGCAGCCATTTCAATTTGCCGCTGGATTTGACCGTTGAATAACCGTCCTTTTTTATATTGCCGGCTCCTGAGGCGCTGCCGTTATCAGCCGCATTTGCGGCGGCGGTCGCGGCAATGCAACTTGCCAAGATAAAAGCGGCCAAAAGAGCCAGTGTTTGAAATCTAAATAGACATCCAATGGGCGAATTAGTTTCCGTCGCCCCGGGCGTACTCCGTACTGTAATTTGGCGCTTCCTGCGTAATAATGATGTCATGAGGATGACTCTCCCGTACACTGGCCGGTGAAACCTGGAGGAACCGGGCCTTGCTCCGCAATTCCTCGATCGTTTTAGTTCCGCAATAACCCATTCCAGCCCGTAGTCC
>JBEKSO010000529.1:0-2620 GCA_049516935.1 Thermoguttaceae bacterium | reverse complement strand
GAAATTCTTTTTTTGCGGTTTCTCTTCTTTTTTCATCAGGTATTTCATTAAGAGTAATGATCGCTTGCACATGATCGCCTTTATGAAAAGGCAACTGTGAAATGTGCACCTCACCGTCGGTTTGAACGATGGTTTCAACGTGGATAGGTTCCATGGTGTCTGATCCCCGTAAATTGCCTTAAACATAGAATAATATTATATTATCAACTTGATTGCACTTTGGCAATAACATCTCGTATGAAGGCATTTACCGCGTCGGCGTGGGTGAGGTTTATGAGGTGGCCGCCATGGGGGAGGATTTCATCGGGCGCGACGCATTTTAAGGGAATGATTCGATCGTGCGCGCCGTGGATTTGATACACGGGCGTTTGCACAAGCGATACGGGATTCCAATTCAATACGGCTGATATGGCCCAGTGCATGAAATGGGAATCCATTTCGGAGAACATCCGGGCGCAAAGCCGGCGATGCTCGGGCATAAGCTCTCCAAACATCCGCAAGGCCGGAATGGAAATGAATTTGGCGACCTTAAACGCGCCGGATGGCACGATGGGCCAAAGATGACCGGCGGCGCGAAAGAATCCGCGAATCCCCCGGCGGGTCCGGCAACTGGCGATCAGAATCACAGCCTGCGGTTTTACATGCCGGGCGATTTCGTAAGCCATCATTCCGCCCAGTGAAACGCCGCCTAAAACTATTGGGCTGCAAGTTTGCGGGATTGAAGGGGACGGTCCCATTTTTGCTTCGCAAAAATCGGGATAGTCTCCCCTTTCTATAATAATTTCGGCCATTCGCGCGGCGTAATCGGCAAGGCCTTCGTTATCGCGAGGCAGGATCCACGGAGGCACCCAAAGATCGGGAAAGGCCGAACGCTGCCGCTCGAACAGGCGCTGGTCGGTGCCCAGGCTGGGAATGAGAATCAATTTTGCTGTTTGGTTTGACATGTTTTTATTGAGAGGGAAAATAATCTGATTATTGTGCGTCGCGAAACCGCAAGCAGTTTGTTGTAACTTAAAAAAATGCTTCCAAGTCGATCATTTCATAGGGAGAAACATCTATATTTATTTTATCGCCTTCGATCGGCAAATTAATGGGCGGTGTTTTGCCGGGCTCGATTTTACATGCGGAGGAGATCGGGCGAAACGAGCGCAGACCCAATTGGGCGTGACGTCCTTCGGTTTCGAGCAGATGGACGCGGAAGCCGACGGGGCCCTCAACATGGCCTTTCCGCGCTCCCCGACCAACCTTCGGTTGGTGCCCGGTCGCGGCTAAACTATTCAGAATCCCTACCTCTGAATCCTGAACCCTGAACCCTGAACCCTGAACCCTATCGGTACTCTTCACCTCTCCGCCCTCACCCTGGCCCTCTCCCAAAGGGAGAGGGGACGTGATTGGGGATTCTCCCAAAGGGAGAGGGGACATAAAAATTGGCTCCCAATGGGTGGCGATTACGTTGCGATGATCGAGATGGAACAGCCAGCCGTGCTTTGTTGGGGGCGAGGCAGTTGGAAAACATATTGTTTTTGGCGTTAAAAATCCCAGGGCCGCGGTCATGGCATTGGGCAGGTCGATGCCAATGCCCAGGCGGAACCGATGGGCGGTTTCGCCTTGAACTATAAGCAGCGTGTCGAGTTTCCGCAATCCAATGCGGCGATGGTAGGGCAGGCCGCCGCATAAGATCGTGGTGCGGAGCGAATCGGAGCGGATATCGATAAAATGCGGCGATTCGAAACGAGCAAGATCTGCGGGCTGAGTTGTCAGATTCACGCCACGAAACAAACTGCTGGACTCGTCGTTCCAGGCGAATCGGCAGGCGTAATATGAATTCCAAGGATACGGATCGGGTTGGCGTTCGACGTCCAGTTGGATTTCCAATTCCAGGACGCGGCAGCCTCGCCAGGCCCGGGCGGTTTGTTTGAATCCGGCGAGTTTACGGCCCTGGCGGTCGGTGATTTTTCCGCTGGAGACGATTTCGCCCAAAACCGGCCCGGATGCTGTAACGTGAATCTCATCGGCCGACATGATGGAATAATGGGCGTCGCTGTCCGGATCATGGTCGGCGGCGTGAGGCATTCGCAGGGCGATTTGCTGGGCGAGGCGCGGATGCCTGCTGCGATAATCGGAGATCGCCCGAATTGCGCCGGTGTGCGGATCGAATACCGCCTGGAAAAACTCGTTACGCAGGATGTTTTCTTCAGCCATAGGCGGAGCCGTTTTGAGTTTTTTTGCGAAAGGCCGGGTTTTTTTAGCTCCGGACTGAGGTGAAGAAAGTTTTTCCGAGCTGGGGCCGATCCAGGCGAATCCCATGCCGGGCAGATCGATCACGGCCCTGTTTTCAGATGCCGCTTGGATGGGATCGGCTACACCCGGGGGCGTGGCAAGTTCGGGCAGGTCAACGCCCAGGCGTTGGGAAAAGCTGCAAGGATTGGCGAGCAAATAGCCGGTGCATCGCGAAACCACGAGCGGTTTTTCAGGCATACCGGCAACGGCAAGCGGTTTTTCAGATTTGCCGGTTAGCGATTCAGAAAAACGTTGCAGGGCGGCGTTAAGGGATTGCTGGAGAAGTTGATCTAGTTCGGGATTAGGAGGTGCGTTGAGATTGAGGGAATCATCGAGGAAC
>JBEKSO010000528.1:0-2639 GCA_049516935.1 Thermoguttaceae bacterium | reverse complement strand
GATTGGGTCGCCTATTGCGGTCTGCGTCTGTGGGCGCCGTTATTTTTGCCCGTTAATCTCGATCAGATATCATCTTACGATCATGTAAAGGACATCCCCGAAAGCGTGCCGATCGTATTTATTACCGGATCAGAAGACAGGCATGCCAGGCTTGAAGACGTGGTTGCCTTGCTCAATCGCGTCCAGTCGCACGCCAAGCTGGTGGTATTTAAGGGGGCGGCGCATGAGGCCTTAGACATGTCCGACCCGCAACTATATCGCGACAGCTTATTCAACTTCCTGGATGAACGGCGGAAGAAAGACTGAGCCCGTTAGCTTCGTTTTGTATTTGTCGCTCCTTGTGCCGTTTTCGCCGGCTGCAGTCTTCCAGCAGTCTTGTCACCAGCGCGGTCCATCCGGTCTGATGGCTTGCCCCCAAGCCCAGGCCGGTATCGCCGTGAAAATATTCATAAAACAGGACCAGATTCCGCCAGTTGGGGTCTTCGGCGTAACGCCGATCCGATCCGTTGCACGGGCGGCAGCCATTATCATCCGGGTGAAATATCCGCACCAATCGGCCCGCCAAATCCCGGGCGACTTCCTCGAGATTCATCATCCGGCCGGAGCCGGTCGGACATTCGACTTGCAGCCCATCGCCGTAAAAATGGTGATATCGTTCCAAGGCCTCGATGAGCAAATAATTCAATGGGAACCAGACCGGACCCCTCCAGTTTGAGTTGCCGCCGTATATATCCGATGTGGACTCCCCCGGTTCATAGGTAACGTATTGTTTTACACCGCCTGGCGAGCAGGAGTACGGTTTGTCCTTGTGGACTTTCGACAACGAACGAATGCCGAAAGGCGAGAGAAATTCGTTCTCGTCAAGTAAATACCCGAGCACTCGTTTAAGACGCTGAAGCGAAGGAATCGCCAGCAGCCTCCGCCCCAGCCCGTTGCCGCCCTGGCATTCCAAGTAGGAAACTTGCCGGGCCAGATCGCCGCGATTGTCCAGGAACCACTGCATCCTTTTGCGGAATCCATGCAGGCGGCCGATGACCTTGTCGTCCAGGATTTCCACGGCGAAAAGCGGGATGATCCCCACCATTGAGCGGATGCGCATTAATTTCGATATTCCCTCGACGTGCAAATGATCGTAATAAAAACCATCCTCCTCGTCCCAAAGCCCGGCGCCTCCGAGGGTGTTCATGGCGTCGGCGATGGCCACGAAATGCTCGAAAAACTTCGATGCAATGTCTTCGTAGGCCGGATTTTCCTTGGCCAGCTCCAGCGAAATGGCAAGCATGGTGACGCAGTAAAAAGCCATCCAAGCCGTCCCGTCGGCCTGCTCCAGGCGCGTGCCGTCGGGCAGGGCTTTCGATCGATCGAATATGCTGATGTTGTCCAGTCCCAGGAATCCGCCCGAAAACAGATGCTTGCCCTCGATGTCCTTGCGGTTGACCCACCATGTAAAGTTAATCAGCAGTTTATGAAATACCCGGGCCAAAAACAGCCGGTCGCGCGCCCCGCGCGGCCCGGTCATCTTGTAAACTCGCCAGCAGGCCCAAGCCACAAGCGGAGGGTTCACGTCGTCGAACGAGAATTCATAGGCCGGAAGCCTTCCGCTGGGGTGCATGTACCATTCGCGGAGCATGAGCACAAGTTGTTCCTTTGCCGAATTGGGATCGATTCGCGCCCAGGGGATCATGTGAAAGGCCGTGTCCCATTCGGCATACCAGGGATACTCCCACTTGTCCGGCATGGAGATCACGTCGCGATTGAACAAATGAAGCCAATCGGAGTTTCGCCCGTGCTTCCGGCTTTCCGGAGGCGGCGGCATGCCCGGATCGCCGTCGAGCCACTGTTTCACCACGTAATGATAGAACTGCTTCGACCAGAGAAGCCCCGCATAAGCCTGGCGGCTGATGCGATAATCTTCCTCCGACCGGCCCGATGAAATGCGGGTTTCGTAAAATTCATCCGCTTCACGGATCCGCTCCGCAAACACGCCCTCGAATTCAGCGCCAAAAACCTGCGATGGAGCCTCTTCTTCGGCGTAAAGTCGCAAATTGAGAACAATTTGGCCATTTGCGGGAATTTCCAACGCATAGTGCGCGGCCGCTTTCGTCCCTTTTGACTCCGGATTGATCGCTTCGCTCCGGCCGCCCACGACATACTCGTGAAAGGCGTCTTTCACGTATGCATTCGCATCGCGGGAATGGAATAATTTTTCAAAGTTCGTCTCGTTCTCGGTGAACAGTAGTTGAGGCATTCGCCCGTCAGGTCCCGATCCCGCGCAAAATTTGTAGCGGCCCAGCGTGACGTGTTCGCAACATATCGTTCCTTGATCCGCTTGATACAGCCGCGGTTTGGGCCAGCAACCTTCGTGTCCGCAACCCCACACCCAGGTATTGCGAAACCATAGCGTCGGCAAAACGTGCAGCAAGGCCGCTTCAGGACCGCGGTTGGCCGCCGTTATCCGAATTAGCATGTCGTTCGGCGAGGACTTGGCGTACTCGATAAAAACGTCGAAGTAGCGGTTGTCGTCAAAAATCCCCGTATCGAGCAGTTCGAACTCGGGCTCGTTTCGCCCGCGCCGGCTGTTTTCTTCGAGCAAACGCGTATAAGGAAATTCAGCCTGCGGATACTTGTAAAGGGCCTTC
>JBEKSO010000527.1:0-2656 GCA_049516935.1 Thermoguttaceae bacterium | reverse complement strand
TTTCCACGCGGATGCAATACCCCAATACCGGCCGATTCGCATGTCCCAAAGGCACGCGAACCCGGCGGCCCGGCTCGATCGACTCGCAAAGCTCGTCTGGCACCAGGTAGTCGAACTCCTGCTCCGGCCCGGTCGATAATATCACCGCGGCGATCAATCGCTGGGACTGATCGTCGGCTTCCCAAGCTTCGGGCTCTTTGTCAAAAAGGCTGCGCTGTTGGGGCATAGGGCAAGCAAGTAGGTTTACAGTTTACTGTTTACAGTTTACAGTATTAGGTATTCTGTTTGTATATGCCAGTAGGATCAGTAAACGGCACACTTTAAACTGTATTCTCATGAAACTAGGCATTTTCGGCGGCACTTTCGATCCTGTTCACTTCGGGCACCTGATGTTAGCCGAGTGCTGCCGGGAGCAGTGCGGGCTGGATGCCGTTTGGTTCCTGCCCGCCGCGGTGCCGCCGCATAAACGCGACAGGGAATTGACGCCCGCCCCCAAGCGGATTGAAATGCTCAAATTGGCCATAGCCGGCAATTTGGCGTTCTCGGTCTGCACTTATGAGACTGACCGCGGCGGAGTGAATTATACCGTCGACACGCTAACGCACATTCAGGAGGAAGAACCGGGGCGGGAACTTTTTTTCCTCATGGGCGAAGACATGCTGCTGGACCTTCCGCACTGGAAGCAGCCCGAGCGGATTTGCCAGTTGGCGCTTCCAGTAGTTGTGCATCGCGCGGGCATGGCGGCATTGGACTTTAATTGTATAACCGCTGTAACCAGTCCACAAAGGATAGAAGAAATCCGCTGCCACCAGGTCGAAATGCCCGAGATCGGCCTAAGCGGCAGCGATATCCGCCGCCGAGTGGCCGCCGGAAAAAGCATCCGCTACTATACGCCCAAAGCCGTGGAAAAATATATTGAAACGCACAATCTTTATGATGTTGGCTTGTCTAAACAGTCTGAGAATCAGATTGATATTGAAGACGCGGAGTAAATTATTGCCGAAAATCAAGAACGGATTCCTTATGAACAAATCAGAAAAGAACTCGGGCTGGAATAGATAGAATTGAATTTCTTACAGCAAAACATTACGCACTCTTCCGCACCGCCAAGAGTTCGCGCAATTGATGAGGCATGAGCAATTTCAGGGCGTCGGAGTCGTGACGGAGTGTATCGATGACCGAATCGAGTTGTTCGGCCGGATCAAGGGCCAGATCGAGAAAAAAGATTTTCTTGCCCTTTAGCTCGCAGCCTCCGCACCCGTTGCCGCTGAGGTATTCCTCACGAATTTGATAGCCCAGACGCGCGGCCAGGTCGAGGCCGTGTCCCAGCATTTCTACCGTGTGCATCCCAGCTTCTCCATATCGCCCACTTCCGTGCCGGTTCGCGATTATAGCGTGTTCATCTTTAGTTGCCCAGCCGAGTTCGACGATACGGTCAGCGGGGCTAACTTTTTATCTCGGTTAGAGTTAAGAAGCGAAGTTCCCGCAAAACAAAAAGAACGCTCATGCTGGGGCAATCGGGCGAAACAGGCGTTCTGGAAAAAATTACAATATTCAGGCGCTTTGGATAGACTTTTGGAGCAGTTTAATAACATGAATGGCCGTGAAGACAATTATAATTTACAAGAGCAGATCGAAATCCTCAAGCAGCAGCTTGCCCAGGCCCATCGTCTGACCGCCCTGGGGGAACTGGCCGGAACGACTACGCACGAGTTCAACAACGTGCTGACGACCATTCTGAATTACGCCAAGATGGGCATCCGCCACAAAGATACGCCCACGCGCGACAAATGCTTCGACAAAATCCTCACCGCCTGCAATCGTGCGGCGCGAATTACCAGCACCATCCTGGGAATGGCCCGAAATCGTTCGGCCGGCCAGGAGCCCACCGATCTCAAGCAACTCATCGAGGACACGCTGCTTTTGCTCGAACGCGAGATGAATAAATATCGCGTCATCGTGGAAAAGCAAATCCAAGCCGTCCCGCAAGCCTATGTCAACGGCAATCAAATTCAGCAGGTGTTGATGAACCTGCTTATCAACGCCCGGCAGGCCATGCCCAACGGCGGGCGGATGTTGATCAAGCTGGTTTACGACGCCGAGAACGACATGATCGACCTGGTGATCCGTGACAACGGCTGCGGCATTCCGCCGGAAGTGTTGCCCAAGATTTTCGATTCCTTCTTCACCACCAAAAAAGGCCCGGATGCCAGCGGTAAGGGCGGCACCGGTCTTGGGCTTTCGATGTGCCGCGACATCATCGAATCGCATCACGGCCGAATCCGCGTGGACAGCACCGTAGGCCGCGGCACTGCCTTTACGCTCAAACTGCCCACGGCCAGCAAAGCCGCGCCCAAGCGCCCGGCCGTCGCTCCCATTTCCGCCGCGATCATTCCCATGCCCGGCTTGCCCAATCAACCCACGGTGGGCAGCAGTTGACATCTGCCGTGTAAAGCCGCGACCATTGGTCGTACCGGGTGGCACGGGCATCTTGCCCGTGCAAAGGATGAAGGATGAGGGATGAAAGAAACCGCTAGCGGTTTCGCGATGCCCACTATCCACCGCCAACTGTCCACTAACCGCCTTTCCGCTCCGGATAAACCACCAATTCCACGCGGCGGTTGCGCTGCTTGCCTTCGGCGGTGGCGTTGGAGAC
>JBEKSO010000526.1:0-2664 GCA_049516935.1 Thermoguttaceae bacterium | reverse complement strand
AGCGGGCTCCAGGCCCGGGACGCGAAATAAGACCGGCTGCCCGACCTGAATCCGCCGCAGGTCTTTTTCGAATATCTCCAGATTTATCCAGACTCGGGAGACATCGGCCACGATAAAGAGTTCCGACGCGGCTTCGACAGCCTCGCCCAGCGCAGTCCGGCAACGCACGACCGTGCCGTCCAGCGGAGCAAGGATTTTCATTTTATTGCGATGTTCTTCATCTTCCCGGGCCAAGAGCGCAGTTTGATCCTTGTCGATGCCGAAGTTTCGCAAGCGCTGCGTGGCTTTGAGCAGTTCAGCCTCGGCCCGTTGGAGTTCGCTCTGTGCCTCGAATACCTGCTTGCCGGCGATGACTCCTTGCTGGTCGAGCCCTTGCTGGCGTGAATGCGTTTTGGTCCATAATTCAACCATGGGTTGGGCGGCCAAATAATCGGCCTTGGCCTGACCGAGTTCGGCCGAATCGACCACTGCCAAGACCTGGCCTTGGCGAACCGCGTCGCCCGGCTTGGCCAGGACATCGGAAATCACGCCGGATACGCGCGGACGGACGTGTGCCAAATGCGTTTCGTCGTAGCCCACCTCGCCGTTGGCCGCGACCACGGGTGCCAACGAAGATAAATCTGCGGAAACCACAGCGATGCCGGCCTTTTGGGCAACGTCAGGCCCGGCCAGTTGAATCAACGGAAGAGCAGCGGACTTTTTTTGCGATCCGTCATTGGCCTTGCCCGATTCGTCCCGACACTTCACGCCATCTGCGGAAGGCTCCCCGGCATCGCATGCCAACTTGACTTCAGCCCGGCAAACAGGATCCGAGCAAAAGGCCTCCGGCAGGTTGTGGAGCTTGCAGGTTACAAAATTCTTGGCCAACTCGGGCCGGCAAATGGTGCAAATCGCCTGCGGCAATCCGTGCTCGGCGCACATGGGCAACGTCATGGCCAACTCCGGATCACAAATAGTGCATAACGATTTTGGCACTCCGTGCTCGGGGCACCAATCACTTTTTACTTCACCGCCTTTAAGCGCTGGATGGCACTTTGGGCATAGGCTTTCGGGCAGGCCGTGCTCCTTGCAAACCTTCAAGCCGTACTTCTCAATCGCTTCCGGATGGCAGATCGTGCATATCTCTTCCGGGACCCCATGCTCCTGGCACATCAAGAGCTTCGGCTTTAACTCCGGATGGCAAATGGTGCAAAACCTTTCGGGTACGCCATGTTCGTTGCACATCAATTCCGCCGCGGCGGGCGCGGCCGACTTGCCGGAACATCCAACCAATGTTCCTAACGGCAATAGCATCGATAAGAAAATTAACGAAGCATGCGAAGTCGAACGTAATATCCAATTCATCATATTTCTCCTTCGTAAAAGTAAATAACGGAAAGCGCCGCGCGGTACATGGTGTCAACCGCTCGGAAGGCTACCAGCGAAGATCGACGGACCAAAAGCCCATTGTGCTTAAATCCGGCATTCGCCTGGAGCAAAAAGCGTTGGGATCAGATGAGAAATGACTCGATGAGCGCGCGGACCTTGCGCCCCGATTCGGCCGAATGAAAATGACAGGCCGCACGCTCCGGCAAGATGGCGTTATCAACGACAAACGATTGGGCTGGTATCAACAGCGCCTCTACCGACAAGGGCGCGACAAGGCCGACGTCAATAATGATTGGATGTGCGCAGTGCTCCAAGATCGCTCCGTGGCACAGGCAGGTTCCGCCTTGGGTGCAACAATCGGGATTGCCGGGTGGAATGTCGCCAGTTTCCGACGAGTCGGCCGGGCAGCAAGGATCTCGATCTTGGCAATCGCAGTCTTTTTCGGTCCCTTCGCAGCAAGCATTCGCCGCCCGCGCCAGGCAGGGATAAGGGCAGACGAGCAACAAGCATACAAGCGTATAAACCGTGGCCGTGCGTAGAACCATCGATGCACCACTGCATAGGAGCAAGTAAATACTGGGGGTTGCACCCGTCACATTAATATAACGATTGGATTGCTTGAAATCAAGCCATAACCGGGCCCCCGATCCCTTGAAAAGACGGCACAGTAGCCATTTGGCTATAGAGTCTCAGGTAATAAATGTCGCGTTTTTACCATCAGAGCCGGGGCGACACGCCCCGGCTCTGACTTTTCATGCGACATTCTTTTTCTGAGACTCAATAATGGCCGACAGGTGGCTGGAAAAATCACCTCCCGCATTGGTACATTATTTTTCGCAGTTTATTTGTCGAAATGGCGATGCCCGATGGACAATAAGCGGTAAAATCCCTATGCCGAAAATGTTCCGCATGGACGCTAAAAGATGAAAGCTGCGATGCAATTGTTCTTTCAATCCGCGATGCACCCCCCGCGAGTTTATACTTTTCCCATGCGGCGGGCGATAGAATTCTGATGTTCATAATCTCTAGGCTCGATGAGGAGGAAATAAAAATGCACAAGTTTTTTTGCACGCATACGCTGCCCCCGGGCGCTTTGACCCCGGAACAAATCTGCCAGGTCGCGGAGGCTTCTCAACACGAGGCCGATGTGAAGGGATATCGCAGTTTCTTCAACCTTACCAAAGGAAAGGCATGGTGTGTCGTAGAAGCGAAAGACCGCGAGGCCCTTGTCGCCTGGTTCAAGAAAATGGAGATTCCCTTTGACAGCATCGATCTGGTGGAGTTTGAAGGCGAGCG
>JBEKSO010000525.1:0-2670 GCA_049516935.1 Thermoguttaceae bacterium | reverse complement strand
TCGAGAAAGGATTGATCTATAAGAACCGCTTTGGTAAATATTGTTTTGCTGTGCCACTGTTTAGTAGTTTTATAAAACGCAGATTTTCCGAATCAAAATTTTCCGATGCAAATATTCAAAAACAGCTTTTTGATTGATTTTTTACCACAATGATCAACAACGCCAAATCATTAAATGGCCGGTGACGTTACTAAAACTGCTGATAGCGGGAAACTGTAAACCAATTACCGCAACCTACTTGCACATTCCGCCGATATTCGTAAAATATTTAATTACAAAGAAGTAGCCAGATTGGCCCCCTTGGCTCAATTGGTTAGAGCATCTGACTCTTAATCAGAGGGTTGTAGGTTCAAGTCCTACAGGGGGCACTTTTAAAGCCTTGCGTAATAAAGAGTTACGCAAGGCTTTTGCTATGGATTATGAGCCGGGTGTGGTTTTGGTGCTAAAACAGCGATATCACAACGAGGAAAACGAGCCGCTTTCACTACTTGCCGAACAGTGCCTTATGAGATCAAATCGCGCGGATGCCAAGAAACGGCCGCGCGAATCGAATAGCATATTAACCATCCGCCGCAAGATGCAGAGAGATCGGCCTTTGCCGATCAGGCACTTGCAATAGATCCTGATGTATGAAATAAATAAGACACTCGGTGCCTTGTTTATTTCATATTGCCCTAACGCGGCAAGAAGCCGTAACCAAAGCCCCCGCTGTGTTCACCGGGGGCTAAATACGATGCACGCAAAACGCTTTTAAAAATTGACACTAAGATTCTGAGCAGCAATATAATATAAAAATTAGGGCAAGGAGTTTTCATGGTTGATCTGGCCATCGATCTGAGGGACGTCGCCAAGACGTTTCAACGCCGGGTGCAGGCATTGCGCGGGATTCAGATGCAGGTGCGGCCCGGGGAGATTTTCGGGCTTTTAGGCCCCAACGGCGCGGGCAAGAGCACGCTGGTCAAGATCATGATGACCGTGGTGCGGCCGACAAGGGCCGCGGGGACGATTTTGGGCCGACCGATCGGGCACAAACCGACCCTGGCGCGGGTGGGCTACTTGCCCGAGCACCATCGCTTTCCGCCGTATCTTACGGGGCGGCAGGCGCTGGAATTTTTTGCCGCCCTGGCCAAAGTCGATCGCCGCACGCGGAAACGCCGGGCGGGCGAACTGCTGGAAATGGTCGGTCTGGAAAAATGGGCCAAGGTAAAAGTAGGCACATACTCGAAGGGCATGCAACAGCGCATCGCATTGGCCCAGGCCCTGGTAAATGATCCCGACCTGGTTGTGCTCGACGAGCCCACGGACGGACTGGATCCGGTCGGACGGCGGGACGTCCGGGAGACGCTAATCCGGTTGCGGGACCAGGGCAAGACGATATTCTTGAACAGCCACCTCCTGAGCGAGGTCGAGTTCGTGTGCGACCGAGTGGCCATTCTGCTTGCGGGCAAGGTGGTACGCCAGGGCACGCTCGACGAACTGACCGCCGGCAGCAAGCATTTCGAAATCCAACTTCACGGCGAAGCGAACAGCGACATGCGCCAGGCGATGCGGGCGTCGCTGCCCTGCGAGTTGGCCATCTCGGCGAGTATCATATCCGGGGCCTCGACCGGCCCGAGCGCGGGCCTGCCCAAAGAAACAGGAACGCTGCCCACGGGCGAGTCGATCGAGCTGGAGGGCGGCACGCTGCGGATCGCCACCGGCGATCCGCTCAGGATTCAGCCCATAATCGACGCCATGCGGGGTCGCGGGTTGGTAATTCACACTATTCGAGAGCAGCGCCAGTCGCTGGAGGACTTTTTTATACAAACGGTATCCGAGCCGCAACCGGCGGGTTCTCCGCCAATTGCACCCGCGCAAGGAGGCCGGCCATGACGCAAACCTGGGCGATTTTTCTGGAAGCATATCGGAACCTGAACTCGAAAAAGCTATTTTGGCTGGTGCTGATCCTTTCCGCGCTGGTAGTGGTTGCCTTTGCCTGTTTGGGGATTAATGAGAGTGGGCTGAAAATCGCCTTCTGGCAGATCGACAATAACGTGCTTAACACGAAACAGATGCCGCCGGACCAGTTCTATAAGACGATTTTCGTGCAGATCGGCATCGGCATTTGGCTGGCGTGGCTGGCGACCATTTTGGCCATAATCTCCACGTCAGGGATCTTTCCGGACCTTTTGACCAGCGGCTCGATCGATTTATTCGTATCGAAGCCCATCAGCCGGCTGCGCCTTTTCATCACCGAATACGCGGCCGGGCTGTTGTTCGTGGCACTGCAAGTTACGATCTTCAGCGCGGCGTGTTTTTTGGTCATCGGCCTTCGCGGCGGGGTCTGGGAGCCCGGGCTATTTTTGGCCGTGCCGATTATGGTCTGCTTTTTCAGTTATCTTTTCTCGGTTAGCACTTTGCTGGGAGTGGTTACCCGGTCCACTGTGGCGGCACTGCTCTTGACGCTTTTGTTTTGGTTTTTCGTGTGGGCAATCGGGGCGGCGGAAAATACATTATTGATGTTCAAAACGATGCAGCAGCGAGGTGTGGATTTCGCCGCGGTCCAGGCCGAGTCGCGCGATAATAAATCGAAGTCGCCCGATACGTCAGAAAAACCGACGGAGTCGCCAACGCCGTCTATCGAAAAGCCTGTGGAGTCGCCGTCGACCGAGAAATCCAAAACAGAGGAGT
>JBEKSO010000524.1:0-2671 GCA_049516935.1 Thermoguttaceae bacterium | reverse complement strand
TGCGGATGGTGATATTCGTCATCCCTTGCATACAAGTATTCGTGATCAGCTATGCCATTTCGATGGACGTGAAACACTTGCGCACGGCGGTTTACGACCTGGACAACATCCAGGCGAGCCGGGACGTAGTAGCGAGTTTCGTGCGATCGGGTTATTTCGACGTGGTCGAGCGGATAGGCTCGGATAACGAGGCCACGGCATTGCTGGATCGCGGCAAGGTGAGCGCAATACTGCATATTATGCACGGATTTGCCGATGATCTGCGCGCCGGTCGAACGGCCCGGTTGCAGGTGCTGGTGGACGGCACGGACTCGAACACGGCTAACATCGTGCAAAGTTACGCGGTGAAAATCGCCGCGGCTTATTCGCAAAATATTTTGGTCGAGCGATACCATCGGCTGCTGGGGGCGATAAACTTACCCGGCCGGCCCGATCTGGAAACCCGGGCCTGGTTCAACGAGAACCTGGAAAGCCGCAATTTTTTCGTGCCCGGCGTGCTGGTGGTGGTGGTGTCGGTGGTCACCATGCTTTTGACGAGCATGGCGGTGGTGCGGGAAAGAGAGATCGGGACCATGGAACAGATCATGGTCACGCCGATCACGCCCGTGGAATTCATCCTCGGCAAGACGATTCCTTTCGCGGCGATCGGGTTTATCGACGTGGGTCTGGTCACGCTGATCGGCAGATTCTGGTTCGAGGTGCCCATCCGCGGCGATCTCGCCTTGTTGTTTTTGGCGACCGGATTGTATTTGATGACCATGCTGGGCATCGGATTGTTTATCTCCACGGTTAGCCAGACGCAACAGCAGGCGATGATCAGCACGTTTTTCTTTTTCTTTCCGGCCATGCTGCTATCGGGCTTCGCCTTTCCCATCGCCAACATGCCGGAGCCCGTGCAGTGGTTGACGTTGTTCAATCCGTTGCGATATTTCATGGTGATTGTGCGGGCGATATTTTTAAAAGGCGTGGGCATGGAAATCCTGTGGCCGCAGATGCTCGCTTTGGCGTTAATGGGCGTGTTCATGCTTTCTCTGGCGGCAAAACGATTCCACAAAACGCTGTAGATATTTGAAATAAAGATCTGGCATTTTTGGTTTTTTTGAGGGATAATGAAAGGATAAACAAGAAAATTCGTTATTGACCGAATTACATGTTTGGAGTCATTCCCAAAACATAAATCGATGTCAATTCGCCCTCACCCTAACCCTCTCCCGGAGGGAGAGGGGACTTTGGGACGGACTTTTGGTGATATTATGGTCAATGTTTCCAAGCAAACCAACGGCATAAAAACGGTAGCGCTCGATGGCAGCCATCAGGCCAAGGGCGATCCGCTCAGGGATCGGGTGCGATCGCTTCGACTTCCGCCGGATGCGGTTTCAGGCAATCCGGTTATTCGCTTATTAAAATGGATTGTGGCTTTGGGATTGATCGGGGCGGTGGGGGCGGGAGTATATATTTACTATCCGCATTTTTTTAAATCGCCGTCTTCGGAAAAGGCCTCCCCGGCGAAATCCGCGGGCAAGTCGGTCGCGACGTCGCCGGCCGCGGCAATCCCGCCCGCCGTGCAGGCGGCCGATTCGGGCGGAATCGCCCTGGAATCGAAAGGCTACATCATTCCCACGCGGCAGATTTTGGTTAGTCCGAAAATCAGCGGAATGATCGTCGAGCTGAACGTTATCGAAGGGCAACGGGTAAAGGAAGGCGAGGCGTTGGCCAAATTGGAAGACACCGACTATCTTGCCGACAGGGACAGGGCGAAAGAACTATTGGAATCGGCCCGGCGCAACTTGGAGGAATTACAGCGCGGTTTTCGGCCCGAGGAAATCGAGCAATCCAAGGCCGAACTGGCCGAAACCCAATACCAGCTCGATAAGTTCGAGGCCGATTATAAGCGGATCAACGATCTGTTCAAACTGAAGATGATTTCGAAAGAGGAATATGATGCGTCGTATAGCCAATACATGGCCACCAAGCGCCGGGCGGATCGGTTGAAGTATGCCTTGAAACTCATGGAGGAGGGGCCGAGGATCGAGCGAAAACTGGTGGCCCAGGCGCAAGTCCGCCAGGCCGAGGCGGAGTTGCGCAAGGCCGAGTGGCGTTTGAACAATTGCACGATAGTCGCCCCAATCTCCGGCACCATCTTGAAAAAGAACGCGGAAAAAGGGAATATAGTCAATCCGATCGCCTTTAACGGTTCGTTCAGCCTGTGCGAACTGGCCAACCTGGCCGATTTGGAAGTTGAATTATTGATCCAGGAGCGGGATATTTCAAAAGTGTTCAAGGACCAGGAGTGCAAGATTCGCGCGGAGGCTTATCCGGAGCGGGAATACAAGGGTTATGTGTCGCGCCTCATGCCCATTGCCGACCGTGCCAAAGGAGCGATTCCCGTGCGGGTGAAAATTAGCATCCCCGCCGAGGAAGAAGGCGTTTATCTCAAGCCGGAAATGGGCGCGGTGGTGTCGTTCATGAAAAAAGGATAAGGGATGAAGGATGAATAAAATGCTGAATGCTGAATGTTGAATGCTGAATTCGATTACCAATCCCTAATCCCCAGCCACTAATCCCTCCCATGGATGAGATAATTCACAACGGCGTTGTTGTCGAGGTGAGCGAGGTGCATAAATACTTTCGCCGGGGCAGCGAACGCATAGACGTGCTTAACGGACTTAGC
>JBEKSO010000523.1:0-2677 GCA_049516935.1 Thermoguttaceae bacterium | reverse complement strand
AACATGATGCAGTTGGGCATGGCCCTGTCCGACTACCAATCGGCGCACCAGACCTTGCCGCCCGGAACAATCGCCGAGCGGGGACCGATCCGCAACGTCGCCAAAGGCAACCATATAAGCTGGCTGGTGCAGATATTGCCGTACATCCAGGAGCGCAACACTTATAATAATATCGACTTATCGGCCGGGGCGTATGCTCCGCAAAATGCCGACGCACGCAGGCTGTCGATCGCCATGTTCAAATGTCCCAGTTATGCGGGCCTGGAAAATCCCCAAACGCCGCTATCGAACTATGCCGGGTGCCACAACGCCGTTGAGGCCCCGATCGCTGAAAACAACGACGGCGTGCTGTTTCTGAACAGCCACATCAGAGACAAAGACATAACCGACGGGGCGGCCAATACGATTTTTGCGGGCGAGAAGAACGGCAGCCAATGGGACCTGGGATGGATGTCGGGGACCCGCGCGACGCTGCGCAATTGCGGCACCCCATTGGACGAGACAATGCTTGACGACGGCCCGCACCGCTATGCTCCAATGCCCGGCCAAGAGCCCGTGGAAATGCCCGCCGTAGCGGAGAAAACCGCCGATGTGGAGAAGCCGGCCGCGACTGAGACTGGCGAGTCGGTGGAAAAAACCGCCGAGCCGGAGAAGCCGGCCGAGGCAAAAACCTATTCCGATCTGTACGTGGGAGGATTCGGATCTTACCACCCCTACGGAGTCAATTTCCTTTTCGGCGACGGCGCCGTACACTTCACCAGCATCGACATCGATCTGAAATTGCTGGAACAACTGGGCAACCGGGCGGACGGCAAACTGCTGGAAGGCGGTCCCACGCGCGGGCAATAGCCCGCGTTTTCCAACACGGAAGCCTGCATTTTCCAACACGGAGACACGGAGCACACGGAAAAGGTGATTGTTTTTTCGTGGTCGGCGGGACGGTCGCATGTGCGAAAGCGTCGATCTAAGCGTCTTTCTAAGGCTTTGTTCGTTGTATTGACCGCTGACTCATTTGCTGATATTCTGCTAACTGGCATTTTCGTTGTGCACTGCGAAACCGCAAGCGGTTTATTTGCACAGCGCAATTCATGCATCCGCGCCCTCCGTGTCTCCGTGTTGGTAATAAACGTTAATGATTCTGCTCAAAGTTGAAGCCGTACGGAAACATTATGGCCCGGAGCCGGTCCTTGACGGTGTAAGTTTCGACGTCCGGCCGGGCGAGCGGATCGGACTGGTGGGCCCCAACGGGTGCGGGAAAACGACTTTGCTGCGGATTTTGGCCGGCCACATCGAGCCCGACGGCGGAGCCTGCCGCGTTCATTCAACGGTCCACCTGGGCTTTTTAGAGCAACAGGCGAAATTCGAGCCCGGCCGAACGCTGTACGACGAAGCCAAAACGGCCCTGGCCGCGATGATCGCACTCCAGGAAGAGGCGCTGGCGGTAGCAGAGGAAATCGGCCAAAGTCCCGATCCTGTCGAGCACAAGCGCCTGGCCGCCAGGTACGATCACCTGCAACACGAACTTGCGAGCAACGACGCCTACAATCTGGACCACAAGATCCAGCGCGTGCTAGACGGATTGGGATTCGCGCGGAATTGCTTCGACCAGCCGATCGCGTCGCTTAGCGGCGGCGAGCAGAACCGGCTGATGCTTGCCAAACTGCTTTTGGCCGAGCCGAACTTGATGATCCTGGACGAGCCGTCGAACCACCTCGATCTCGCGGCCACGCAGTGGCTCGAGGATTTTCTGCTTGAGGCTTCGGCGGCCTTGATCGTCGTAAGCCATGACCGGTATTTTCTGGATAAAGTGACCAACCGCACGCTGGAACTTTTTCACGGCACGGTCGATTCGTACACGGGCAATTTCTCGGCCTATTGGCGGCAAAAGGCCGAACGCATGCTGGTCCAGCGGCGGACGTTCGAAAAGCAGAAAGAGGAAATTGAAAAGACCAAGGATTTTATCCGCCGCAACGCCTACGGGATGAAACACGCCCAGGCCGAGGACCGGCGTAAAAAACTCGAGCGTCTGGAGGCCGATCTGGTGGCCTCGCCCCGTGAGATCGCCGCCCCGGCGATGATTTTTCCGCCGGCCGCGCGCGGAGGCGACATCGTGGTGCGGGCCGAGCACGTGGCAAAAAGTTATAACAGCCCGCTGTTTACAGATCTATCGCTTGACATTATCCGCTCTCAGCGCTGGGCGCTTTTGGGACCCAACGGGTGCGGAAAGACCACGCTTTTGCGCTGTTTGCTGGGATTGGAACAGCCGGACAAAGGCAGCATTACTTTGGGGCAGGGTTTGGCGGCAGGCTACTTCGATCAGCAACTGGCCGCCCTGGACGACGACGCCGCGGTTGTGGATGCCATCCGCCCGGAGCGAAAACAACTCGTCGCGCAGCAGCGGCGCGACCTGTTGGCCCGGTTCGGCATTACCGGCGACACGGCTCTGCAAAAAGTTTCCAGCCTAAGCGGGGGCGAACGGTGCCGGGCGGCACTGGCTCGCCTGTCGGCGGACGACGCCAATTTTCTGGTGCTAGACGAGCCGACGAACCACCTGGACATCTGGGCCCGCGACGCGCTGGAAAGGGCAATCAAAAACTTCGACGGCACAGTGCTTTTGGTGAGTCACGACCGGTATTTTCTCAACCGGGCGGCAGATCATCTTCTCGTCTTCGAGCCG
>JBEKSO010000522.1:0-2706 GCA_049516935.1 Thermoguttaceae bacterium | reverse complement strand
CGGTGAAGTGGACATTATTTACATCACCTTTCCCATGCGCGCCGAAGAGCGCATCCGCGGCGTGCTTAGCCGGCTGAGCGACACCACGGCCTCGGTCTACGTGGTGCCCGATTTCTTCGTTTTCGAATTGCTGCATTCACGCTGGTCCGACATCCTGGGCCTGCCGGTGGTAAGCGTGTTCGAGACGCCTTTTTACGGCATCGACGGGATGGGCAAGCGGCTGTGCGACCTCCTGCTCGGCAGCCTGCTTTTGTTGTTATGTGCCCTTCCCATGGCGATTATTGCCCTGTGGATAAAGTTCACTTCGCCCGGGCCGATGTTTTTCCGCCAGCGGCGATACGGTCTGGACGGCCGGGAGATTCACGTCTGGAAATTCCGCACCATGATGGTATGCGAAGACGGGACCCAAGCCGTGCAAGCCGTGAAAAATGATCCCCGCGTTACAAAAGTGGGCGCGTTTCTGCGGCGCAGCTCGCTCGACGAACTGCCGCAACTCATCAACGTGGTCGAGGGCAACATGTCGCTGATCGGACCGCGCCCGCATCCCAACGCGCTTAACGAACAATTCCGCCAAAAGGTCGGGGGCTACATGCTCCGCCACAAGGTCAAGCCCGGGATTACCGGCCTGGCCCAGGTAAGCGGCTGGCGAGGCGAAACCGATACGCCCGAAAAAATGGAAAAACGCATCGAATGCGACCTGCAATACATCCGCGATTGGTCGCTGTGGCTGGATATCAAGATACTGCTGCGAACCGCGTGGGTGGTGATCCTGGGGCAAAATGCGTATTGATAGTTTTTTCAATTGCAAATTTAAAATTGCAAATTGCAAATTGCAAAATGAACAAAGTAAAAATATTTTTCAGTATAGAAAAGTGTGTTTCTTCCTGTTCAATTTAAAATTTGCAATTTGCAATTGACAATTTGCAATATATTTGATCCCGGATAAACAATGAGTACGCTGCCAACCGACAATCTTCTACCCGAGTCCATGTCGGTAGTATTGCCGCCTTCGCTCATGCCCGGTGCGCAAGAGAGGGTTCTACCCGCTGTCGGCGTTGCCCGGGTGCTGCATCTTGTCAACGGCGAACATTATGCCGGGGCGGAACGGGTGCAAGATCTATTGGCCCAATGCCTGCCGCAATGCGGATTCGATGTCGCCTTCGCATGTGTAAAACCCAAACACTTCGCCGCATTGCTGCAGTCGCAAAACACGCCCGTCTATAATCTGCCCATGCGAAACCGTCTGGATCTGGGCGTGGCCGGCAAGATCGCCGAGATTGTGCGCCGGGAAAAGTACGACCTGATTCACTGCCATACGGTGCGCACGGCGCTGTTGGGTAGCCTGGCGGCGAGACTCGCCGGCGTGCCCATGGTCTATCACGTGCATAGCCCCATGTCGCGCAATACCGCCCGGCCGTGGCTGAACTGGATCAACAATATCACAGAGCGATTCAGTCTCCGCCGTGCAAGCCGTCTGATCGCGGTTTCCCAAAGTCTCAAAGAGCACATGATCCGGCAAGGTTTCGATGCCTCGCGCATAACCGTGGTCCGCAACGGCGTGCCCGCGCTGTACGAAGTCCCCTTTCGCAGCCCGCCGCGCGCTGAGTGGACCTTGGGCACGGCTGCGCTCTTCCGCCCGCGAAAAGGAATTGAAGTTTTGCTCCGGGCGATGGCGCTTATGCGCAAGCGAGGGTTGTCCGTGCGCCTGCTGGCTGTAGGCGGGTTCGAATCGCCCAAGTACGAGAGGGAAATTCACGCACTTGCGGCCAATTTGGGCTTAAAAGACATCATCCAGTGGACGGGCTTTACCAGCGACGTTACATCCGAACTGTTGGCCATGGATCTGTTCGTTCTGCCCAGCTTGTACGGCGAAGGAATACCCATGGTGCTTTTAGAGGCCATGGCCGCCGGCCTTCCGGCAGTGGCTGCCGACGTGGAAGGCGTTGCCGAGGCTATCCGCCACGGCCAAGACGGCCTGGTCGTCCCTGCCGGCAGTCATCAGGCAATTGCCCAAGCCGTAGCCGACGTAATCGAAGGCCATTACGACTGGTCCGCCATGCGCGACAGCGCTCTACAACGTCAGGCCCAGTTCTTCTCCCACCACAGCATGGCCGAAGGCGTGGCCGAGGTGTATCGGCAAGTACTGCGACTCTAAATTGCCTTACTGCTTGATTTAGCCTGGCTGCTATTATAAACTATCTTAGTGGGATGTATATTATTTTATCAATGAGAGAAAGGCCATTTATCGGCGAGGAATGAACCATGCAAGAACAAATCACGGTTGACATATCCGGCGAGATCAAAACCGCCCTGGATGACGCCGTTCGCAGCGAGGGCGTTTCTTGCGGCGAATTAGTTGGCAAGGCACTTAAACAATACCTTTTTTTCCGTCGCTTCCGACTGCTTAGCGACCGTTTGACGGCCAAGGCACAAGCGCAAGGGATTCAGAACGAAGAGGATGTTTTCGGCCGGGTTTCATGAAAGTAGTACTTGATACAAATGTTCTGATTGCGGCCCTCATCACGCGTGGAGTGTGTCGCGATTTGTTGGAGCACTGCATACAACGGCATCAGGTTATCGTATCTGATTTCATTTTGAACGAACTTCATGAAAATCTTCAGAATAAATTTCAATTCGACTCCAATGAAATAAACGAAGTAATCGCCTTGTTGGCAGCGGAAATGCAAAAGGTGGTTCCCGCAACAA
>JBEKSO010000521.1:0-3698 GCA_049516935.1 Thermoguttaceae bacterium | reverse complement strand
AGCCGGCCCATGATGTCTTTTAGTTCTTCGATGGTTTGCGTCACCGGGTGCAGGTGCCCCAATCGCGGACGCAGCCCGGGCACCGTGGGGTCGTATTGCCGCACTTCCGCCTTACCGCCGCTTTTTTGGGCCAGCCGCTCGGTCGCGGCCAGCAATGCCGCCTCGATCTCTTGTTTGACCTCGTTGAACCGCTTGCCTGCCGCGGGCTTATCGGCCTTATCGACCTGGCCCAGTCCCTTTTGCACGTCTTTCAATCGGCCGCTGCGTGCCCCGACGAACTCGATCCGCGCCGCCTCCAACCCGGCGGCATCCCGGACCGCCGCAAAGGCCTCCGTCGCCTCGCGAACCAGATTGTCCAATTCGGCCAGGAATTCGGGTAAGGGCATATCGATATTCCGGAACACTAATCTCCGCTAATTTGCGCTAATATCAACAATTTGTGAAGATCAGTGTTGATAAGCGTTCCTGTAAAGCGATATTTCAAGCCAGGGCTTTTTTGACCAGGGCTACGACTTGCTCGAAACCCTGCGGATCGGCAACAGCCATGTCGGCCAGAATTTTGCGGTCCAGTTCGATCTTGGCTTTTTTCAGCCCGGCTATAAACTCGCTGTAACGCAGTTCGTGTTGCCGAACCGCCGCGTTTATACGAATGATCCACAGCTTGCGGAATTCGCGTTTTCTGTTCCGCCGGTCGCGGAAGGCGTAAACGCCCGAGCGGACAAGTGTTTCCTTTGCGGTCCGGATCAGTTTACGTCGACCGCCAACAAAGCCTTTCACCTTTTTGAAAAGGCGTTTTTTCGACCGCGTGCGAGCGGCCCCCTTGGTGGTTCTCATGATTGACCTTCCAAATTATGGCGGGAACCAGGCCCTTCCTGAACCCAGGAAGCGTTACCCTGCCCGTCCCGCTTGATTATTATCATTTGCCAGTTATCGGTTTTCAGTTTACAGTTTTCGGATAAATGGCGCAATTGATTATATTTGTTCAATTTGCAATTTGAAATTTGCAATTGACAATTTGCAATAGTGGGTGGCCACCGGCTGAGCCAGTGCCACCCAATCTTTCAATAGCTATGTCCGCACAGCGCCGATCGGATGCGATCATCTTCGACCTTGTTGCCCACCGTGGTACCGCGTAGATTTCGCTTGCGTTTATGGCTCTTACGCGAGGCCAGGTGGCTGGTCCCGGCCGAGCGATGCTTGACCTTGCCCTTGGCCGTCAGGCGGAAACGTTTCTTTGTGCCCTTATGGGTCTTTAACTTCGGCATAATTCACACCCCTCTCAGGAGTACCTTTTACAAGTAAATAGATCAAAAATTATAAACTATTTACCAATCGCGAAAAGGGGTATTGGCGGAAATACAGGTAACTGTGGCCGGCAAACAGGACAATTGAGTCCATTTATTGGGTATCAGATTGCCAATGCTACGTTGGCACGGGAGTTGTACTCCCGTCCCAGCCGGAAAATTGGGGGCGGCAGTACAACTGCCGCCCCAACTCATGTAACTTTAACAACCTGAGACTCAATAGCCGCGAGCGTGCGGCCAGCGGTTGTGTCGGCGAACGCAGCCCCCATTGGAATGGAAGTTGAACTGCCATCCCACTCGTAAAACTTGGGGCGGCAGTACAACTGCAGCCCCAACTGGTGAAATACAGCCCCGACTCGTAATATGCCGCTTCGACTCTTGGTCGATCAATCAAAATCCGGCGCCGGATCGCCGGCTGCGGCGCTAAATGCCGCACGTAACTTTTCATCAGGGCAAGGCAGTATGATAATACGAACGGCCCCATCACAGAATAATGCAAGGAAGCTGTCTTTAAAAAGCCCGTCCAGTCCTTTTGAGGGTTCGTCGGGATTGTATGGCAGATCGTCGGGCTTGGTCCAGATTACCGCATGCGCGTCGTCCACCGCAAGGGCCAAGAAAGTATGGGCGGTTCCATCTTTTATATCTTTAAACGTCATGCCTTCGCGGCCTTCGAACACCGTGCCCGGCCCCACGGGAACCACATAATTAGTTTTGCCCGGCTTCTTTAGTTTTGACTTTGGCGACTGAAACTCGGCGGGAATTTTGTCGATGAGTTTTTTGTTGTGCTCGCTGTCCCAAGGCTCGTCCAGATGGAATTGAGAGTATAGATTATTGTATTCCATCATGGGCAGAAGCGCCACTCGCCAGCTCAAAAGCGGTTTCCCCTCTTTTGAATAAATTGCCGCGGCTGGAAAACGCTTATGAGCGTCGTGATAATTGTGCATCGCCAGGCCGATTTGTTTCATGTTGTTTATCGACTGCATTCGCTGGGCGCTATCTCTAGCCTCGGAAAACATTGCCGTTTGAATTTTACCCAGTAAATCGCTCACTTCGGCCTTGCTTTCGTCTATATTTAAAACAAGTTTATCGCCTTCCGGCTTTGGAGTTAAATAAGGAACTGTTCCGGCAAATGACGGCAGTAGTTTTTTGACATTCGGTAGTTCGGCGATATCTTTCAACACATCCTCGAACAAAACATTTACTGCGGCGGCCGAAGCGGCATCGGGCGATTTAATGACGAGTCGCGCCGTTATTTGCGGCGTGAAATTTATTCCCAATGCCGCCCAGGAAAGACCTTTAGTCAAGATATTTGGCGGACCACCGCCGATTTCCTTGTGCAATTGCGGCATAGTTTCTTCGATCACGCGCCTGAAATACTTGGGCGGCACAAGGAGGCAGCGGCCAATTCCGGGCGCGTATCGGGCGTGATTATGCCCAATCGTTCCTTAGCTTGCGGATTTGCCATCCCGCCGAGAATCACGCCCCCGACGCGCTTGAACGTGAATTCCTTGAACAAAGGTTCAAATATGGGATTGGTGTCGATTGCATGTTGATCGAGTTTATCGCCAACCGGGACGACAAGCAGAACGGCATCCCGGGGATTTGCACGAATAGTAATATAAATATCCCTACCCCCGGCTTGAATATAGGAATCCATCATTTGTTGTAGCGTGGCCTTTGATTCAAGGATTTCTTCTTTGTCATCTGGAATTAATCTGGCCAGCGCATCCATCCCGTAATCGATTTTAACCTTGGAAAAATCCATGTGGACGATCAAAAATGTCTGCTCGTCGATGTACGGCGTGACAATCTTGGCTTGTGCGGCCGGATCGAATTTATCTTGGGCCGTTAACGCCGAAAATGCCAACAACACAATTGCCGGAATTATAAATGCCAAAATACGTTTCATGGTTAATTTCCTTTCGATTCAAGGCGAATTTCGTATCGCAACCAATAAGCCTCCGAGTTTAATCCGCTCGGGGCAGGCGCTTCCAAAATCGCGGTATTATCAAGATCAGTGCGGTTGTATATAAACGCCGTTCCATGAATGGGGTCGTTCGGAACCGGCACTTCGGTAATGTCCGAAAGTTTCTCGGGCAGTTGGCCCTTGTGCGCGGCGGCGTATAACCTTATGGCCTCGAATATGCGGAGGATGGCGATGTTACGCTCCGTTCTGGCCTCGGCAGTCTTTGCGGCCGATATGGCAGGCAGGAGTATAGAGGCCAATGGCAAAATCTCTTGCCCGCTGTGGAAAAATTCCATCATCTTGGCATCGGCCTTTTTCATTCCAGCGACAGCCTCGGGATACGGTAAATACATCCACTTGAACATTTCGTCCTGGATTTCTTCATATTGCCGAATCCCTGCAATCAATACAACCTTACAAACCGGCAT
>JBEKSO010000520.1:0-2727 GCA_049516935.1 Thermoguttaceae bacterium | reverse complement strand
CGATTCGCTCGAAACCGGTTGGAACGTAGCCATTGCTTCCCCACGGCCGGGCGCTGTGTCCACGGTCAAAGACATCGCCAACAGCACTTATGCCGATCTAAAGACATTAATCGGAATCAGTCACAGATATCTGTTTCTTCTTGATGAAGATCAGAGGGAAAAGAAGACTTATCCAAGGGTCATTTCTTCCGCCGAATACGCGGAAAAAATCGCCGAGGATATTGCATGGGAATATAAACGCGCCGCAAATTCTCAATTCGACGGGCAGCCTGAGATAAAGAAATAGAAGACCACATTGCCGCCGCCATGTTGATGGTTGGGATTTTATCAACCGGGAGCAAGCTACCGGGCTAAACGATTGCTATCCCCAACTGCATATGCGGCATAATGCCACAATAAACCCCCGGTGTGTTCACCGGGGGCTAAATATGGATTGTGTTGCTTAATCATCCATATCCTGATTTATGTGCAGGACTTTTGCCGGGGGGAAGCCGTTGAAATAGGTCGAGGAAGCGTGGCTGTAGGCGCCGATGTTTTCGCTGTAGACGAGGTCGCCGAGTTTCAGGTCGGGCAGTTCCTCGGCCAAGGAGATGGTATCGAGGGCGTCGCAGGTCGGACCGAACACGGCGGAGATTTGTTTCGATCCGTTTTTGAAGGCCTTGATGCCGTACTGGCAATGGTCGAATATGACGCCGGAAAACGTGTGGTATACGCCGTCGTCGATGTAATAGCAGCGCTTGCCGTCGCGCTCGGCCTTGCCGATAACTTTTGCCACTAAGGTGGCGGCGGTGGCGACGAGAAAGCGGCCGGGCTCGGCGAGGATTTCGATGTTCTTCGGAAAGAGGCGGTGGAGTTCGGAATTGATGCGTCTGGCCAGTTTCCCAAATGGTTCCACGCCGCTGTTGTACCGGGCGGGAAAGCCGCCGCCTATATCAAGCAGTTTCAGATTATAGCCGCGCTCACGGGCCTCTTCAAAAATGCCGGCCGACAGGTTCAGGGCCTGCACGTAGTTTTCGAAGTTGGTGGTTTGGCTGCCGACGTGGAAACTTAAGCCCTCGACGATCAGGCCTGCACGATGGGCGGCCTCGATCAGCTCGACGGCCTCGCCGGATGAGGCCCCGAACTTGGAGGATAGTTCGACCATGGCCCCGGTGTTGGGCACGCGGATCCGCAGGGCCAGCCCGGCGTGCGGGGCGTATTTGCGGATTTTCTCGATCTCCTCGAAATTGTCGTAGGTCACCAGCGGCTTGTAGGCATCGAGATCGGTGAGGGTTTCGTTGGCCTTGATCGGATTGGCGTAGATGATCTTGTCCCAGATGAAATTCTGGCGCTGGCGGGCGGGCAAGTCTTTAATGTTCTCATAAACGATGAGGAATTCGGGCATGGAGGCCACGTCGAAACTGGCGCCGGCCTGGAACAGGGTTCGCACGATGGCCGGATCGGGATTGGCCTTAACGGCGTAATAGGCCTGCACGCGGGGCAAATGCCGCTTGAACTCGGCGTAATTTTTCCTCAGCGCCGCGTGATCGACCACGTACAGCGGTGTGCCGTGCTCCCGGGCAAGTTTTTTGAGGGTGTTTTTGGTGACCATCAAAGTAAAGGATGAAGGATGAAGGATGAATTGTAGTGGTGATAAGCTTTCAGCAATCAGCAGTCAGCCGTAACAAATTTTCATGCTGATAGCTGAAGGCTGATTGCTGATAGCCTGCAGACAACTGTAAATGGTAAACTGAAAACTTTTGTTTAATCGTTATGGTCGATCAGGAAATTTTTGAACTGCCAGGGATCGCTCCAATCGAGATCGGGTTGGTTGAAGCCTTCGAAGGCGTTGGCATAATATTTTAGCGGCGTCCAATCGGAAGGGATGGAGAGCGACTGGCCCAGGTAGGGATTGGCGATATCGAGCACGAAATCGTGGGGCAGATCGTCGGGCACGCACACGCCGCGGCGGGGATTTTGCATCATCCACATGGCGGCCGCCACCGCCGAGATGGCCACCTGCATGGTCGTGGCGTTCTGGTGCGGAAGGAGGCGCCGCGACTCTTCGATGCTCAGTATGCTGCCCGTCCACCAGGAATTGTAGGCATGGCCCATGATGAGTGCGCCCAGAATATCATCGCCCTGGGTAATCTCGTCGGTCATGATCCGCAGATTGGGCTGCAACTGGTAGCCGTATCCGCGGAGTTCGTTGAGCGAGGCGATAGCGCAGTCGCAAGGGCAGTAGGCGTAATGGACCGTGGGGCGGTAGACGGGCCGGCCGTCCTGCCAAACCGTGAGCTTGTCGGAAATGGTAAAGGCCTCGCCGTGGCGGACGATCATGCCCAGGATGCGATAATGGGGGACCCAGGATTGGACCCAGGTGTTGATGCCCATTCGGGCCAGGCAGATTTGATTCCTGGGACCATCGGCGTGCTGGTAGGCCAGGCGGGGGAGTTGTTTTTCATGGGCGCCCCAGCCCATTTCGGCAGTGGTGGTTCCTTCCTCGCGGAAGCCTTCGATGCTCCAGGTATTGACGAACTCGTCGACGTGCTTGGGGCGATCGGCGACTTGCGTGTCGCGTTCGGAGCAATGGATCACTTTGACGCCCAGTTTCATGGCCAGGCGGTTAAAGGCGCGGTCGGCGATAAGCTGGCGGATTTCGTCGGCCTTATGGCCGGCGACTTTTTTGTCGTCCAGCAGTCGGCGGCCGATGTCTAAAAGCCCTTGCCTGGTCCAATGGGAGATCAG